>NZ_JAPYKM010000036.1:0-67301 GCF_029623465.1 Pseudomonas sp. RIT-To-2
CTGCAGATACTTGCCAACACTGTCACAGGCTGTGGGAGCACAGCTTGCTGGCGAAGGGCACAACGCGGTCCATCAGGTACACCGCGTTGCCATTTTCGCTAGCAAGCTACGCTCCCACCCCAAGGCCGACGCAGCCTGTAGGTGCACCCATGCGCGCCCAGGCGCCTACCTGCAACGGGCCGAGCAGCTGTGCATTGGCCTGCGACGCTTCACGGCGAAGCTGTTCGGCCAAGGTGCTCAAGTCAACTTCGCCCGGTTTTACAATGCCCAGGCGCACCAGATGCGGTAGCACCCCGCCTGCGCCTTCAACTGCCCAGCGATACAGTGGCGAATGTTCGCCGCCGCCTATCAGGCATTCACAGAATAATTCGGGCCGTGGCAGCCCCGCTTCGGCGAAATGCTGCACCAACCGGGTCGCTGCACCCGGGCTGGGCGTGGCGGCGCCCAACGCCCCCAGTACCCATTCTCCGATCCGGTCCCAGGCCGGCACCGTCGGAAAGGATTGGGCCAGGGGTTTCAGCAATAGCAGCTCATGCAGGCCGAGCAGGCCGCCCGGCCTGGTCAGCTCCGCCATCTTGCGCAGGAAAGCAACCGGGTCGTGCTGGTGAAGCAGGATGTACCGGCCGATGACCGCGTCGTACGGGGCCTGCGTGCTGAAGGCGTCGATCGTGCAGGTGTGGAAGCGGACATTCTTCAGCTTTCCCTGCGCTGCCCTGCGGGTCGCCAGCAGAACGGCTTCAGGGTTCTCGTCTATGCCCTCCACCGAGCCGCGCCGGCCCACCTGCCGGGCTGCCAGCATCGTCAGGTCGCCCGCGCCGCAGCCCAGGTCGAGCACCCGCATACCCGGCTTGAGCCCCATCTCGCCGAACAGTCGGAGGCTCACCGGCTCGAGCACGCGTGCCTGGTGTTGCAAACGTTGCAACTCGTCGTTGCCGTGGCCAAACACGTAATCCACCATGTGCGGTTCCCCCTGGCTCAATGGCGCTCGCCACGATGGCCGGATTGCGCCTGGACCAGCCGGCGCATGTGTTGCAGGTCGCCGGCGCAGAGCCTGAGCGCCGCTTCGACCCACTGGGTGGTGATGGCCATGAGCTCGTGATGTGAGACCGGCAACGCCCTGCGGCGGGCCGCGTAGATCGCCGCAAGGCCGTTATGGCGTTGCTCGGCGCCCGTCACGTACGCATGCACCGCGTCCTGCCCGGTGCCGGTGGGCACCACCCGATCGATGATCCCCATGCTTTTGCAGTCCGCTGCCGAATAGACCCTGCCCGACGTCATCATGTCCTCGGTCTGGCGCATGCCGATGCGTCGGCACAGCAGGCTGTACCCGCCCATGCCGGGGAACAGGTTGAAACGAATTTCCGGAAACCCGAACGTGGCGTGCGCTTCGGCGATGATGACATCGCTGGCCAGCGCGGCTTCGAAGCCGCCGCCCAGGGCGGCACCCTGCACCAGGCTGAGGGTGACCAGCCCCTGGGCTTCGAAGTGCCTGAGGCGCCGGTCGACGTTGTCGATGCACAGGGTGGCGTACTGCAACAGCGCTGCGCGGTCATGCTGTTCGATACAGGCGATGAAGTGGGCCAGGTCGCCGCCCAGGCCGAAGACCTCGCGGTGCCGCGACGCCCATACGTAGTAGGCGATGGGCTCATCACGGGCGGTGCGCAGGCCCAGGTGTTCGTCCCGGTGCAACGCAAGGTCATGGCGACCCAGTGCGTTCAACAGCCCCAGCGTAAAGCTGGGTTCGGCCTTCGGGGTGAGGAACCCCCATAGTAGCCGGCGCGTCGCATCGTATATCGTCTCGTAGTCCAAGGCCGTCCCCTCGAAAACTGTTGGCAGTCGCCGCTTGCCCCTATTACAGGGCAACCGGCCGGCCAGCGAAACTGGTACATCTGACAGTGGCGCCAGCACCCCTTCAGCAGCGACTACGCTGTGTAGGTGTTGCCAAGGAGACCCCCGATGCCGTCACGTTTGCCTTCCGTTGATAGTCTGTTGCGCCACCCCGCGTGCCACCCGTTGATCGCCCGTTTTGGCCGCCCGGCCACGTTGGCGGCGCTGCGCCAGTTGCTCGATGACCTGCGCCAGGCCCAGGGGCTGGATGCCGCCGAGCACGGTGCCGAGGTGCTACTGGGCCGCCTCAGCGAACGCCTGGCCGTTCAACACCAGCGCCGCGTACGCCGGGTGTTCAACCTCACGGGTACGGTGTTGCACACCAACCTGGGCCGCGCCTTGCTGCCCGAAGAGGCCGTGGAAGCCGTGCAGACCGCCGCCCGCTACCCCCTGAACCTGGAGTTCGACCTGGCCACCGGCAAGCGCGGTGACCGCGACGATCTGATCGAGGGGCTGATCCGTGAGCTGACCGGCGCCGAGGCGGTCACGGTGGTGAACAACAATGCTGCCGCCGTGCTGCTGACCCTCAACAGCCTGGGCGCGCGCAAGGAAGGCATTATCTCGCGCGGCGAGTTGATCGAGATCGGTGGCGCCTTCCGCATCCCTGACATCATGGCCCGCGCCGGGGTGAGGCTGCACGAGGTCGGTACCACCAACCGCACCCACGCCCGTGACTACGAAGCGGCCATCAGCCCGCGCACCGGCTTGCTGATGCGCGTGCACCGCAGCAACTACAGCATCGAGGGTTTCACCGCCCAGGTGCCCACCGCCGAACTGGCGACCCTCGCCCATCAGCACGGCGTGCCGTTGCTGGAGGACCTGGGCAGCGGTAGCCTGCTGGACCTGACACGCTGGGGCCTGCCCGCCGAACCGACCGTGCGCCAGGCCCTGGCCGACGGTGCGGATGTAGTGACCTTCAGCGGCGACAAGTTGCTGGGCGGCCCCCAGGCCGGGTTGATCGTGGGGCGTAAGGAACTGATCGCGAAGATCAAGAAGAACCCCCTCAAGCGTGCGTTGCGCGTGGACAAGCTAACCCTGGCCGCGCTGGAAGCGGTGCTGGGCCTGTACCGCGACCCCGACCGCCTGGCCGAGCGCCTGCCCAGCCTGCGCCTGCTGACCCGTCCTGGGCCCGATATCCTGGCCCAGGCCGAGCGGCTGCTGGGCCCCATGGCCCAGGCACTGGGGCAGGGCTGGGCGGTGTCGGTACAAGCGGCGCTGGGCATGATCGGCAGCGGCAGCCAGCCGGTAGCGCGCCTGCCCAGCGGCGCCTTGTGCCTGCGCCCGCACGTCAGCAAGCGCCTGCGTGGGCGTCAGTTGCTGGCGCTGGAGCGCGCCTTGCGGCGTTTACCCATTCCAGTGCTTGGGCGTATCGACGATGACGCGCTGTGGCTGGACCTGCGCCAGTTGGACGACGAGCCGGCCTTCGTCGCGCAACTGCCGCGCCTGGCCCTGGAGGCATGCGAGTGATCATCGGTACAGCCGGCCACATCGACCACGGCAAGACCGCGCTGCTCACCGCGCTGACTGGCCAAAGCGGCGACCGTCGTCGCGAAGAGCGTGAGCGCGGCATCACCATAGACCTGGGCTACCAGTACGCGGTGCTCGAACGCGACGCCGCGCCCACCGGGTTTATCGACGTGCCGGGCCACGAGCGTTTCATCCATAACATGCTGGCCGGCGCCCAGGGCATCGACCTGGTGTTGCTGGTAGTAGCCGCCGACGACGGCGTCATGCCCCAGACCCGCGAGCACTTGGCCATCGTCGAGCTGCTGGGCATCCCCCAGTTGCTGGTGGTGATCAGCAAGTGTGACCGGGTAGCGCCTGAAAGGGTGCGCGACGTGCAGGGGCACGTGGCGCAGTTGCTGGCGGCAGGGCCTTATGGCGCCGCGCGGCAGATCGCCGTGTCGAGCGTGACCGGGGCGGGTATCGATACCTTGCTCAAGACCCTGGTGATGATTCAGCGCGAAGTGCGCCAGCAGCGTGACAGCGGCGGTTTTCGCCTGGGTATCGACCGCGCCTTCAGCATCGCCGGGGCCGGGGTGGTGGTCACGGGCACCGCATTGTCTGGCCGCGTGCAGGTGGGTGACCACCTGTTGCTGGGCGCCGAAGGCCGGCCTGTGCGGGTGCGCGGCCTGCATGCGCAAAACCAGACGGTGGAGGTGGCCCAGGCCGGGCAACGGGTGGCGCTGAACCTGGCTGGCGAGCGCCTGGCGGTGGAGCACATCCATCGGGGCGACTGGCTGGTGCCGGATTGGCTGCATGCCCCCACCCGCCGGGTGGACATCGAGCTGCGCCTGCTGGCCAGTGAAGCCCGGCCGTTCGAGCATTTCAGCCCGGTCCACGTGCACCTGGGCACCCAGGATGTGACTGCGCGGGTGGCCTTGCTGGAAGGCCCGTCGGTAGCCCCCGGCGAGAGCATGTTCGCGCAGTTGCTGCTCAATGCCCCGGTGCAGGCGGTGCGTGGTGACCGCCTGGTGCTGCGCGACCAGAGTGCCCAGCGTACCCTGGGTGGCGGCAAGGTACTGGACCCGTTCGCTCCCTCGCGTCAGCGTCGCAGTGCCGCCCGGTTGGCTCAGTTGCAGGTGCTGGACAGCGGCCTGAGCCTGGAAGGGGCGATGCCGTTGTTGCTGACCAACAACGGCCTGGGCCTGGACCCGCAGCGCCTGGAGCGCCAGTTCAACCGCTTGCGCGACACCTGGCGCCTGCCGCCTGCGGTGCGGGTGGTCGCCACGCGCCAAGGCCCCTTGCTGTTCAATGAACACCGCTGGCAGTCGCTGAAGGTAGCGCTGCTGGCCCACCTGGAGCGCTTTCACGAACTGGAAGCCGACCAGATGGGCCCCGACCGCGACCGCTTGCGCCGCTTCGCCGCATTGCCGCTGGAGCGCCCGGCGTTTGTCAGCCTGGTGGATGAGGTGCTGGCCGAAGGCGCGGTGGCGGCCAGCGGGCCATGGCTGCACCTGCCAGATCACCAGCCACAGTTGAGTGCGCAGGATGAAAGCCTGTGGCAGTTGGTGCGCCCCCTGTTGGCCGAAGGCGGTTTCGACCCGCCCTGGGTGCGGGACCTGGCTGCCACCACTGGCCGAGCCGATGCCGAGGTGCGCCTGCTGTTGCGCAAGCTCGCGCGCCTGGGCCAGGTGCACCAGGTCGTGCGGGACTTGTTCTACAGTGATGAGGCATTGCGCAGAATGGCGGCTATGCTGAGGCAACTGAGCGCCGCCAGCACCGATATCCAGGTGGTGGCGTTTCGGGACAGGCTGGGGCTGGGCCGCAAGCGCAGCATCCAGATTCTCGAGTTTTTCGACCGCATCGGCCTGACCCGCAGGCTGGGCGACCACCGCCGTTTGCGCCCGGACAACCCCCTGGCGCAAGACGGTTGAACGTGACAAGGAAGGCAATCGCGCCCGGTGGCGCGGCCGGGCTTCAAACCCGGTTGGGGACGGCATCCGTTCCCGGGCAGGTTCGACTCCGGCTGCCTTCCGCCAATTGCCGGCCCTGCGACGGGCTACAGGTCGTACCGCACGCTCAGCAGTACGGTGCGAGGGTCGTTGACCGAGTAGTACGCCGCGCCGCTGGACGGCACATACCCCACGGACTGCGGGTAGGCGCGGTCCAGCAGGTTCTTCACCGCCAGGGTGGTGGTCCAGTGGCCGTCGGCGCTGATGTAGCGGGTGTTGGCGTTCCAGAAGGTCTGCTTGGGGATTTCCTGAACGTCGTCGTTCAGGGCATTGGCATAGGACCTGGTCTGGAACTGCGCGTCGGTACCTACCAGGACGGTACCCGGCAGGCCGATGGGCACGGTGTAGTTCAGGCCCAGGCTGGCGTTCCATTTGGGTGAGAACACCAGGTGCTTGCCGTCCGCGTCCACACCGGCGCCCGCCGCGTTCTGGAAGTCGTCGTAGCGGCTTTGCAGAAAGCCGACATTGGCAGTCAGCTGCAGGTCGCGGGTCAGTGCCGTCAGGGTTTCCACTTCCACACCATAGGTATGCGCCTTGCCCACGTTGGTGCGCAGGCTCACGCCCAGCGCCGGGTCGTAGGCATTGGTCTGCAGGTCCTGGTAGTCGTTGTAGAACAGCGCGACGTTGGCGCGCAGGCGCTGGTCGAAGAAATCACCTTTCACGCCCGTCTCGTAGGTGGTCACGTCCTCGGGCGAAAACGCCGTCTCGGCCGCCGCCGCAGTGGGGGCGCGGTTGTCGTAGCCGCCGGCCTTGAAACCCTTGGCCACGTAGGCGTACTGGTTCAGGTGCTCGGTCCAGGCGTATTCCAGCCCCACTTTAGGGCTGGTGCTTTGCCACGACTTGCTGGCATCGGCGGTGAAGTTCAGCCCGGTGATCTGCCGGTTGGTGTTGATGACGTAGTTGGTGTAATCGAAGTTCTTGTGTTCACGGGTGAAGCGCAGGCCGGCGGTCAGCGACAGTTGTGGCGTCAGCTTGTAGCTGCCCTGGCCGTACAGCGCGTAGCTGTCGGTGGTGGTGGTGCTGTACTGGCCCTGGCCGATCACCCGGCCTCGGGCGACGGAGTAGGTGAGGTTGTCGCGGTCGGCGTCGAACTGTTCGTGGTACAGGAAGGCGCCGGCCGTGAAGTTGAACCGGTCATAGTTGCCGTTGATCTGGAAGTCCTGCGTGGCGTATTTCTGCTTGTACAGAATCAGGTTCTGCTGAATCAGCGCCGCCTGGCCAGAGTTGTCGTAGTCCACGGGCTGGTGGAAGGCCGAGTAGGCGGTCACCGACTTGAAACTCAACTGGTCGTTGAAGCTGTAGAGGGCCCGTAGCACGGCACTGCCCTGGTCGAGCTTGTTCTTGGGGTCCAGGCTGGAATAGCTCTTGAACTTGTCGAAGCGGCCATTGGCATCGAAGGGGCTGTAGCTGGTGGTATCGCCGCGGTCGAAGGTGCCGGCCAGGGTCAGTTGCACGTCCCAGGGCGAGTCGTCGGGCTTGAAGCGCAGCTTGCCCCGGTATGACTGAATGTCGATGTTGTTGACGTGCTTGCCCCGGGTAGGGTCCGACACGGTGCCGCCGCGGTTCAGGTCAATGGCCGAGAAGCTGCCGAACAGCGCGTTGTCCACCAGTGGGCCGCTGATCAGCAGGCGTGCGTTGCGCGCGTCATAATTGCCGCCGCCCAGCTCGAAAAACCCGCGGGTCTGCTGATCGGGGTCGCGGGTGATGACACGGATCGCCCCCGCGCTGCTGTTGCGCCCGTACAGGGTGCCCTGTGGACCGCGCAGCACTTCCACGCGCTCGACGTCGTTGAAATCCAGCATCGAGGAGATAGCCCGGGGGATGTACAGGTCATCGGCATACACCGCCACCGCCGATTCCTGGATCGGGTCGGTTTCGCCGATGCCGCGGATGCCGTACGTCTGGGCGCTGTAGGAGATGGACTGGTGGCTGAGGGTCAGGTTGGGAACCTGGCCGGACAGGTCGCGCACGTTGCGGATCTGTTTGTCTTCCAGGGTCTTTTCGTCGAAGGCGGAAATCGCCAGTGGGGTTTTCTGCAGGTCTTCGCTCTTGTGTTCGGCGGTCACCGTGACGGTAGGCAGCGCCGGGCCTGCGGCCTCATCGGCCCAGGCCCCGGGGCTGGCGGTGAACATGATCGCGAGGGTGAGCGGGTGGTACGCAAAGCGCGGTGTTGGCATGGCGTTTCTCGGTTGTCGTGGGGGTTGGGGGCCTCCTCCTGGCGGGGTCGGGTTGAATCGAGACGGTGTGGCCGAACCCTGTGGGACCGGGCGAAGCTCGGGAAAAGAGCGCCGCTTATTCAAGTGATTTCGCGGTGCCCCCTTCCCGAGCTTCGCCCGGTCCCACAGGGGGGGTAGGCAATCTGGTGTGGCTCAATAGCCGCGGGTGCGGTCGGCCAGGTTGTGCAAGGGTTGGCCGGCGAGGAAACGCTCCAGGTTATCCAGCAGGATATCGGCGATGGCTTCGCCACCCTTGGTGGAAATCGCCGAAGTGTGTGGCGACAGGCGTACCTTGGGGTGGCTGTACAAGCGATGCCCTTCAGGCAGCGGCTCGGGTTCGGTGACGTCCAGCGAGGCGAAGCCCAGCGGGCCATGGTCCAGGGCGTTCAGCAGCGCGTCCTGGTCCACCAGCCCGCCGCGGGCGATATTGATCAGGTGCAGGCCCGGTTTGGCACTGGCCAGCACCTGGGCGTTGACTAGGTGCCGAGTGCCGGGCGTCAGCGGCGCAGCCAGCACCAGGTGGTCCGACTCGGCGAACAGGTGGTGAATGTCGCGCGCTGTCTCCACGCCCTCCACCCCCAGGGGGGTGTCGCTCTGGCGCAGGGCAATCACGCGCAGGCCCAGGGCCCTGGCCTTGGTGGCCAGGCTGGTGCCAATGGAACCGAAGCCCAGAATGCCCAGGGTCTGGCCCTTGACCGGGGTGAGGGCGGTGAACTGCCAATCGGTGTTCTGCACCCAGATGTCGGGCAGGTGTTTGTTGTGGGCGAAGATCGCCGCCAGGGCAAACTCGGCGATAGGGTCGCTGGCACTGCCACGGGCGGTGGTCACCGGCAGCCCATCGAACAGCCACGCCGGGTAGAAATCGATACCCGACGACGCCAGCTGAATCCAGCGCAGGCCATAGGGCCAGCCTGGCGGTGGGGTGTCCGGGGCCTGGTAGCCCCGCACGTTGATAGGCCGGCCCATAAGCACGGTGGCCTCGGGCGGCAGGTCGCTGGGCACGCCTGCGGCAACCTCGACTACCGTGGCGCCGGGGTGGGTCCTGGCCAGGCGCGCGCGCAGGGCGTTGTTGAATGTCGCGTCCAGCTGGCTGGCGATCACCAGTTCACTCATGGCTGTGCTCCTGGGGTGAAAGCGGCAAAGGCGGCCTTGCCGACCCCGGTGAAAATGGCGTCGTTCTGCGGTGTATGCACGCGGCTGCAGAGCACGTCCCGGTAGTGCCGTTGCAGCGGGTTATGGCGTGACAGGCCGGGGTTGCCCGAGGCCTGAATCGCCAGTTCCACGGCGCGAATGGCGTTGTCGGTGACCAGGTACTTGATCTGCGCGGCGTGCTGGGGCGGTGTCAGGCCTTGGGCGGCGGCGTCGAGCAGGCTGCGGTTGTTGAACAGCAAGGTATCGATCTGCCCCACGGTTTCCTGGAAGCGCGGCAGGCTCGACAGCGGCGCGCCCAGATTGGATGGCGTGCGCTCGGTCAGCCACTGCACCAGCCAATCGCGCGCCGCCTGGGCGACGCCGTCGTACACCGACGACAGCAGCACCGACATCCACAGCAGGCCCTGGGGGTCCAGTTCGCCACGCGGGGCGCTGGCCGGGCTGACGCTGACGGCCTGGTCCAAGGGCACCAGCACGTCGTCGAAGGTCACTTCGTGGCTGCAGGTAGCGCGCATGCCCAAGTGGTCCCAGGCGTCGACAATGCGGATGCCGGGGCTGTCCTTGTGCACCAGCCAGGCACCCACCAGCGGGTCGGCGTCATCGCTGCGCGCCCACACGCTGTACCAGGTCAGGCCATGGCTGCCGGTGGAATAGATCTTGGTGCCACTCAGGCGCCAGCCCTCGGCGGTACGCCGCGCCGTGGTAGCGGGCAGACCGCCGCGGGCCGGGGTGCCCAGGTCGGGTTCCACGCGCAGGGCATTGATCAGGGCACCGTCGCGCACGGCGTCTTCGCTGACCCGCGCGCGCAAATGCTCTGGCCAGCTACTGTCCACCAGCCGCGAGTGCTGCAGATACTGCATCACCAGGATCAATGCGGTGGAGGGTTCACCCCGGGCCACGGCGGCGATCACGTCCCGGGCCTGGGGCAGGGTAGCGCCGCCGCCGCCCAGGGCCTTGGGCACGGTGTAAGCCAGCAAGCCATGGCGGTGCAGCAGGGCGAAATTGTCGGCGGGGAACTCGCCCGTACGGTCATGGTGCTCGGCGCTGGCGGCCAGCTGCGCCGTCAGTTTGGGCAGCAGTGAGCGGAAGCTGAATTCAGTCATGCCAGCGCTTCCTCGGCGGGGGCTTTGGCAGCGGCCGGCGCGGCGTAGCGGTTGACCGGCACGTCCAGGCCCAGGTGCTCGCGCAGGGTGGTGCCGGTGTATTCATCGCGGAACAGGCCGCGCTGCACCAGTACCGGTACCACCAGCTCGGTGAAGTACTGCAAGCCATCGGGCAGTACCGAGTTGACGATGAAACCATCGGCGGCGCCGGCCTTGAACCAATGTTCGATCTGGTCGGCGACCTGCTCGGCAGTGCCGACGAAATCGCGTTTGGGCCGGGAGAAATACAAGGCGGTTTCACGCAAGGTCAGGTTGCGCTCACGGGCCAGTTCGACGATGCGCTCGCTGCTGCCCTTGTGGCTGTTCGCGCCCAGGTGGCCAACGTCGGGGAAGGGCGCGTCCAGTGGGTATCGAGTGAAGTCGTGGTCATCGAACGAGCGGCCCAGGGCGACGATGGCGTCCTCGATGCTGACCAGGTCCACGGCCTGCTGGTAACGGCTTTCCACTTCGGCTTCATCCTTGCCGACGATGGGCCGGATGCCGGGCAATATCGCCAGTTTCAGCGGGTCGCGGCCGGCCTCGGCGGCGCGGCGCTTGAGGTCCTGATAGTAGGCACTGGCCTGCTCGAAGTTCTCGCCGTGGACGAAAATGGCGTCAGCATTGCCTGCGGCAAAGTCGCGGCCGTCCTCGGAGGTGCCGGCCTGAAAGATCGGTGGTTGGCCCTGGGGCGAGCGGGCGATGTTCAGCGGGCCCTTGACCGAGAAGAATTCGCCTTTGTGGCCCAGGGTGTGGAGCTTGGCCGGGTCGAAGAATTCGCCGGACTGTTTGTCGTAGGTGAAAGCATCGTCCTCCCAGCTGTCCCACAGGCCCTTGACCACGTTCACGTGTTCCCGGGCGATGCGGTAGCGGGTGGCGTGGGCCGGGTGTTCGGGCTTGCCAAAATTGTCGGCGGTGCCGCTGAGCCACGAGGTGACCACGTTCCAACCGGCGCGGCCGCCGCTCAACAGGTCCAGGGAGGCGAACTGCCGGGCTACCTGGAAGGGCTCGGTGTAGCTGACGGTCACAGTGGCCACCAGGCCAATGTTGCGGGTGGTGGCGGCCAGGGCCGAGAGGATGGTCAGCGGCTCGAAGCGGTTGAGGTAGTGGGGGCTGGATTTCTCGTGAATATGCAGGCTGTCGGCGATGAAGGCGAAGTCCAGTTTCGCATCTTCGGCCAGGCGTGCCTGTTGCTGGTAGAACGCCAGGCTGGTGCTGGCGTTGGGCAGCGCCTTGGGGTGGCGCCATTCGCCCCAGCCATGGCCGACACCGTGGATCATGGCACCGAGTTTGAGTTGGCGTTTCTGGGTCATGGTCATACTCCTTTGATCATTCACTGGGCGCGGGCGATGGGGGTGCTGGCGTTGAAGCTGGGGTCAAAGCCCTGGGACACGTCCACGGGGCGCGTGAGGATGCCTTCGCTGCGGTACAGGTCGGCGGTCTGCTGCAGGCCGCGCACGACCTGGTCATCGATGGCGACGCGCTGCATATGAGTGTTCTGCGCCGCCGCCAGCTGGATCTCCACCGGCAGGCCGGTGACCTTGGCCATGGCCGTGGCGTACTCCTTGGGATGGGCGTTGGCCCACTGCCAGGCGCGGTCGACGCGGGCGACGAAATCTTCCAGTTGCGGCCGCTTGCCCTCGATGGCCTTGGCGGTGGCCGCCAGGTACAGGTGGTTGCTCAGCAGCGTCTCGCCGCTGACCAGTACGCGCTCCTGCCCGCTGGCGGTGGCCACGGTGGTGTAGGGGTCCCAGGTGGACCAGGCGTCGACGCTGCCGTTTTCCAGCACCACCCGCGATTCGCTGGGCATCAGGAAGGCAAAGCTGACATCGCTGCTCTTCAGCCCTGCCTGTTGCAGTGCCTTGATGGCGAGCAGGTGGCCGATGGAACCCTTGGTGGTGACGATACGCTTGCCCTTGAGGTCGCTGGCCTGGTGGATGGGGGAGTCCTTGGGCACCAGCAGGGCGGTGGTGTAGCGGCCTTCCAGGTGGGTGATGCTGACCACCTTCAGGGGGGCGCCGGCGCCCAGGGCGAACACATAAGGGGCATCGCCCAACGCGCCGACATCCACGGCACCGGCGTTCAGCGCCTCGCCCAGGGGCGCGGCGGCAGGAAATTCGGAAAAATCGATGGTGTAGGGCACATGGGCGAGTTCGCCGGACACCTGCAGCAGGGTCTTGATGGTGGATTTCTGGTTGGCGACTTTCAGGGGTTGCAGGTCGGCGGCGTGGACGCCAGCGGCGGCCAGGCACAGCAAGGCGGCGGATAACAGACGGGAGATCGGCATCGAGGCGCTCCGGTGATGAAGTGGGGGAGGGCCTCCGCCTGGTGTGGGGTCGGTCTGGGTATGAGAATATGACTATAAGAAATGGCTGTGAAATTCTTTTTGGATCTATACTAATTATAAAATAAAGTGATTTTGAACTTATCCAATATGCACAAATATGCTGATAGTCTCTGTGGGACCGGGCGAAGCTCGGGAATCAGGCACCGCGGTGTTTCAGTCAATCCGCGGTGCGGCCTTCCCGAGCTTCGCCCGGTCCCACAGGGGTGAATCGGTCAGCGCCCCGATCAGATCACGAAGAACCCATGGGTGCCGTCCCGGCCCAGCTGTTCCACCAGGCCAAACTCCCAGTCCAGGTATGCTTGCATGGCTTCACGCGGCGCATCAGTGCCCTCGTAAGGCCGGCGGTAGCGGTCGGTACGCGGGGAGGCCAGGCGGTTCTCACCACTTTCAGTCGGCAGACCAGCCTTCAGCCAGCTTGCAGTACCGTCCTGCAACACGAACACCGGCTTGCCGGTCAGCGCTTCCACCTGCGCCACGGCAAAGCGCGCCAGCAGGCTGCTGCCGCAGGTGAGCACATAGCGCTCGGCGGCCGGGACGTTCTTCACCACGTTGGCCAGGTCCGCACGCAGCGCCCACCAGGCGCCGGGAATGTGCTGCTTGACGTGGTTGGCGCTGGTGGTGAAATCCAGCAGTTGCGTGCTGCCTTCGGCCAGCCATTGCTGCAAGGTCTGCGGGCTGATGGTCTCGAAGGGCGCGACCGCTGGCACGGCAGGCTTCCACGCGCCGGTTTCGCTGAAATCGGCCGCGCTGGCGTCGTCCAGTACATGCACTTCCCAGCCCAGTTGCGCCAGCCACGACGCGCTCATGTTGGCGCGTACGCCATCGTCGTCCACCAGCACGATACGTGCGCCACGCACACTGGCGTAATGGTCGGTTTCCTGCACCAGCTGGCCACCGGGTGTGGAGCGCGCTGCCGGCAGGTGCCCGGCCTCGTACTCCTGGGGTGTGCGCACGTCGAACAGGTAAGTGGTACGCCCGTTCTCAGCCTGCCACTGCTGCCAGTTCTTGAGTGTGGCGCGGCCTACGCCGGCCTTGTCGGCGACGGCGCGGGCGTCGTTGCTGGCCTGTGCGCGCGTGTCTTCACCGGTCTGGGCAAATTGCCGTGACTGGCCATGGTCAAGCGTCTGCCCGGCCAGCAGCCAGCCGATCGTGCCGTTGCGCAGGGCCGCGATGGGGTTGGGCAGCCCGGCGTTGACCAGCGACTGGGTGCCGATGATGCTGCGGGTGCGCCCGGCGCAGTTGACGATGATGCGGGTGGCCGGGTCTGGCGCCAGTTCCCGGGCGCGCAGCACCAGTTCGGCGCCGGGTACGCTGATGCCGGTGGGAATGCTCATGGTCTGGTATTCGTCGAAGCGGCGGGCGTCCAGCACCACCACGTCAGCCTTGCTGTCCAGCAGCGCTTTGACTTCCTCGGCAGGCAGGGAGGGGGTGTGGCGCTCGTGCTCTACCAATTCGCCAAAGGCCTTGCTCGGCACGTTGACGTCGATGAACAACTCGCCACCGGCGTCGCGCCAGCCCTGCAGGCCACCCTGCAGCAAAGCGACGTCGGTGTAACCCAATTGCACCAGGCGTTCCACGGCCCGTTGCGCCAGCCCTTCACCGTCGTCATACACGGTGATGGCGGTGTCCAGGCGCGGGATGCGCGGGTAGACCTCGACCTCCAGCTTCGACAGCGGGATGTTGGCCGCGAACAGCGGGTGCGCCTGGGCGAACGGCGCTTCCTCGCGCACGTCCACCAGGGCGACTTCCCGGCGTTCCAGCAGCGCCTGGCGAATGTCGGCAAAAGAGCGGGTCAGGGGGTGGCTCATAGGCTGCGGTTCTCTTTGGAAAGGTCCCAGATGTTGGGTAGCGTGGTGTTGGAATAGCCGGAGATGAACAGCTTTTCGCTGCCATCGGGCTGGTACACCGCACGGTGCACGGCACCGATATTGGCGCCATACACATGGATGCTGATCGACACCTGGTCGGCGAAGGCATTGCTGACCTGGTGAATATCGCCGATACGGGGTGATACCGCTTCGACGTGCCCAGGCTCCAGGCGGATGCGAGGGCCGTCGGGTACCAGCGCGTTATTGTCGCCGCGCACGTAGTTCTGCGAGTACTCGGCCCCGCGCAGCATGCCGATCAGGCCCCATACCCGGTGGTCGTGGATGGGAGTCTGCTGGCCTGGGCCCCAGACAAAGCTGACAATGGAGAAGCGTTGCCGCGAGTCAGCGTGCAGTAGAAATTGCTGGTAGCGCTCGGGGTCGGGCTGAGCGTATTCATCCGGCAGCCAGTCATCGAAGCTCACCAGTTGTTGCAGCAGTTGGCCGCCACGGTGCAGCTTGTCGCCTTCGCGCGGGTCGCTGTCGAGCAGTTCCGCCAGTGCGCCGATAAAGGCGCGCAGGCGTTCGGGGTGACGAACCTGGGACATCATTGCTCCTTGGTATCAGGCGACCTGGGCCTGGCGTTGCGCGACCAGCTGACGGGTCAGCGGGATCAGCTTGCGGCCGTAGTCGATGGCGTCGTCCAGCGGGTCGAAGCCACGGATCAGGAAGGTGGTGATACCCAGGTCGTAGTAGTCGAGCAGGGCTTCGGCCACTTGTTCCGGGGTGCCCACCAGCGAGGTGGAGTTGCCCTGGGCGCCCAGCAGGCCAGCGATGCCGGTCCACAGCCGTTTGTCCAGGCGCGAGCCCTTGGCGGCGGCGGCCAGCAGGCGGCGTGAACCTTCGTTCGGTGGCTCGCGGCGCACGAACCCGCGTTGTTCGGCCAGGGCGGTGGCGCGTGCAAGGATGCTGTCGGCGCGGGCCCAGGCCTTTTCCTCGGTTTCGGCCAGAATCGGCCGCAAGGACAGACTGAAGCGCACGGTGCGGCCATGCTTGGCGGCTTCGGCGCGCACCTGGGTGACCACTTCCTTGACCTGCTCATAGGTTTCGCCCCACAGCGCATACACGTCCGCGTGCTTGCCTGCCACCGCGATGGCCGCCGCCGACGAGCCGCCGAAGTACAGCGGAATCGGCTGGGCACTCTTCACTGCCGAGTGGGCGCCTTCGAATTGATAATACTCACCCTTGAAGTCGAACGGCTGGTCGGCGGTCCATTCCTGGCGCAGCACGCTCAGGTATTCATCGGTGCGGGCATAGCGCTCGTCTTTGCCGATGAAACTGCCATCGGCGCGCAGCTCCTTGTCGTCACCGCCTGTGATGATATGCACCGCCGTGCGCCCGCCGTTCAATACATCCAGGGTGGCGAACTGACGAGCGGCAAGGGTAGGGGCGGCAAAGCCGGGGCGGTGGGCGATCAGGAACTTCAGGTTTTTCGTCACGCTGGCGGCGTGGCTGGCGATCAGGGTGCTGTCCGGGCTGTTGGAGTGGAAGGCCACCAGGGCACGGTCAAAGCCCGCTTCTTCGTGGGCGCGGGCGACCTTCTCAATATGCTCAGGCTGCAGCACGGGGCCGGTCGCAGGGTGAATTTCCGAGGCGTGATGGCCGCCGATGTAGCCGATGAATTCGATGCTCATGGTGCTTCCTTTATGGGTAGAGCTGATCAAGGGCCTCCGCCGGGTGAGGGGTCGGTCGTTGATGAAGAACATAAAGGCAGGGTAAGGCGGTTGTGAAATTCGATTTTGTTCTAAGGTAATTATTAATTAATGGAATTTAAAAGTAATTAACTATTACCACAATGCATATTATGTTGGCGCCGCGCCTGCTGCGACCAGTCTGCGCATCCCCACCTAGCCAACCCCCCACCTTTAGTACTATGCTTTTCCCACATTTTGTCACCCCCCAAACATGTGCGGCCCGAATGAAAATTGATGATATCGATGCCTTTGTCGCGGTAATCCGTTGCCAGTCGATCAGCCATGCGGCCGAGTCCTTGCAGTTGACGCAGCCAGCCATCACCCGGCGGGTGCAGAATTTCGAGCAGGCGCTGGGCGTGGAGTTGTTCGACCGCAACACCAAACCCCTCAAGCCCACCCTGATCGGCCACCAGGTGTATGAGCAGTGCCGCACCATCCTGCGCGAGATGGATGCGCTGCGCGAGCTGGTGGCCAGCGATGCGCCGCCCACGGGTGTGCTGCGCCTGGGTGTGCCGCAGACCATCGGCGATGTGGTGCTGCTCGATGCCCTCAAGCACTTGCGCCAGCAATACCCTGCGCTGCGTGCCCAAGTGGCCACCGGCTGGGGCAGCCACCTGGTGGGCAAGATCGAGAAGGGCGAACTGGACGCGGCTGCCGCGCTGTTCCCGGCTGGCAAGATCTTCCCGGACAACATCATTGGCGAGTCCATTGGCAAGATGGAGCTGGTGGTGGTCTGCGCCAAGGACAAGCTGCCCAAGCGCCCCGGCAAACTGGCCGATATCTATGACAGCGGCTGGATCCTCAACCCCGACGGCTGTGGCTTTCGCGCGGGCCTGCAGCGTACCCTGTCGGACCAGGGCCTGGGGTTGAAGATCAACCTGGAAACCTTCGGCACCGAACTGCAACTGGGCCTGGTGGCCGAGGGCATGGGGCTGGGCCTGGTGCCGCGCGACCTGCTCGACCGCAGCGCCCATCGTGAACTGCTGGCGGCCGTGCCGCTCAAGGACTTCAAGCCGGTGATGGACCTGTGGCTGATCTTCCCGCGCTTCCTGGGCAACCTGCAGGGGCCGGTAGAGTCTTTCGGTGACCTGGTGGCTCGGTCGCTCAAGAAAGCCAGGGACGCGGCCTGAAAACATAAAAATTTATGATAATTAGCTTAGAATAAAATGTGATTTTTAAATGCTCCCCGAGGCGCTTAGGCTGCGTGCACGACAGTCCTAGGCCCCACAGGGAGCAGTGCCCATGAGCAGCGTCACATCCTTACCGCTACACACCCAGACCTCCAGCGTGCGCGACCGCGTCAGCCCCGAAGAGTGGGAAGTGCGCGTCAAGCTCGCCGCCGCCTACCGCCTAGCCGCGCTGCACCGCTGGACCGACCACATCTACACCCACTTCTCCGCCCGCGTGCCTGGCCCCGACGAACACTTCCTGATCAACGCCTTCGGCCTGCTCTTCGATGAGATCAACGCGTCGAACCTGGTCAAGGTCGACCTGGACGGCACCATCGTCGATGACCCCACCGGCCTTGGCATCAACTACGCCGGTTACGTGATTCACAGCGCCATTCATGGCGCACGCCCGGACTTGAAGGCCGTGCTGCATACCCATACCCGCGATGGCATCGCCGTGTCCGCACAGAAAGACGGCCTGCTGCCGATCTCCCAGCACTCCATCGGCTTCTCGGGCCGTGTGGCTTACCACGGTTACGAAGGCGTAGCGCTGGACCTGGACGAGCGCGAGCGCCTGGTGGCCGACCTGGGCGACAAGAGTGTGATGATCCTGCGCAACCACGGGCTGTTGACCGGTGGCGTCAGCGTCGAGCATGCCTTCCAGCAACTGCACGGTCTGGAGCGCGCCTGCGCCATCCAGGTCGCCGCCCAGGGCGCGGGCAACGCTGAACTGGTTTTCCCGCCGCGCGAAGTGGTTGAAAAGGTAGAGCAGCAGGCCAAGGCCTTCGCGGCGGGGGACGGCCCAGGCGTGGCGCGGCACTGGAACGCACTGATCCGTCAGCTGGAACGTACCGACACCGACTATAAACTCTGAGCAGGGAAGCAGCATGAGCCGACAACTGAAACTGGGTGCCATCCTCACGGGCGTGGGCACCGGCCAGGCCGACTGGCTGAGCCCCGAGATTCCGGGGGATGCCAGCGTCAACATCGAGTGGTACCGCGAACAGGCGCGCCAGGCCGAGGCCGCCAAATTCGACCTGGTGTTCATCGTCGACAGCCCCTACATCACCCCGGATTCGGCGCCGCATTATCTCAACCGGCTGGAGCCGTTGACCCTGCTGTCGGCCATCGCCGGGGCGACCTCGAAGATCGGCCTGGTGGCGACCCTGACCACCTCGTACACCGAGCCCTTCAACGTGGCGCGCCAGTTCGCCTCCCTGGACCTGATCAGCCAGGGGCGCGCGGGGTGGAACGTGGTGACCACCGGGCTTGAAGGGGCCGCCGGCAACTTCGGGCGTGAGGAACACATCGACCATACCGAGCGTTATCGCAAGGCCCGCGAGCACCTGGAGGTTGTCCAGGGGCTGTGGGACTCCTACGAGGACGATGCCTTCCCGCGCGACAAACAGCACAAGCAGTTCCTGGACCCCAGCCGCCAGCACCGTCTGGACCACAAGGGCGAATTCTTCTCGGTGACCGGGCCGCTGAACATCGCACGGTCCAGGCAAGGCCAGCCGGTGATTTTTCAGGCCGGCATTTCCGAGTCGGGCAGGGCGCTGGCAGCGGATTTCGCCGAGGGGATCTTCGCCGGGGTCGACAACTTCGAAGACGCCCAGGCCTATTACCGTGACGTGAAGCGGCGCACCGCTCAGGCCGGGCGCAACCCCGAGCATGTGGTGATCCTGCCCGGCATCGCGCCAATCATCGCCGACACCGATGAAGAAGCGCGGGCCATCGAGCGGCAACTGCACGGTGAACTCGACCTGGACAAAGCCCTGGTGCACCTGGGCCGGCCATTCAACTACCACGACTTCAAGCAGTACCCGCTGGACGCGCCGTTCCCGGAACTGGGTGACCTGGGCAGCAACGGCTACCGGGGGCACGCCGAGCACATCAAACAGGTGGCGCGCGAGCAGAAGCTCACCTTGCGCCAGGCGGCCCTGCGGTTCGCCACGCCGTTCTCGCACTTTGTCGGCTCGCCGCAGACGGTGGCAGACGAGATCGAGCGGTGGTTCGTGGAGGGGGCTTCCGATGGCTTCAATATCCGTGTGACCGCGCCCAGCGAGTTCAAGGCGTTCACCGAGCGGGTGCTGCCGTTGTTGCAGGCCAAGGGGTTGTTCCGCGAGGAGTACATCCATGACACCTTGCGTGGGCACCTGGGGCTGCCGGTGGTGGAGAACCGCCATACCCTGGCCCGTGGCATTGATGCAGGGCTGAAAATTTCAGCCTGAGCCGGGCTGCCCTACCGCGGCGCCTGGTTCCCGCGCTTCGCCCAGTCCCACAGAGCAGGTACAGATGCCTCTGTGGGACTGGGCGAAGCTCGGGAACCAGGCGCCGCGTTCGTTTCAGGCATGCCAAGACATTCAAATAGCTGATCTAACATACAAAAAACAATAAAATAAAATCATATAGTTTTATGTCTAAATAGAATTATACAGCGCTCACTTATTCCCATACCTTAGCCTTCAGACCACCTACCCCCACCCCCGGATGGTATCCATCAGAACAGGCCTGCAGCCTATCGGTACCCCGGACGGGTACCCGCCTCGCAGGTGTTGGACGGGAGTCACCCCCAGGTATGGAATTCGTCAGCCAACGCAGTGGACGCAATCCTTTCACCCCCACCTTGAGCCTCAGCCCGCTGGCCGTGGCCGTCACCGGTATCCTTTTCGCCACCGTTGCCCACGCTGAGGACAGCGCCCTGGACACCGTGGTGGTCACCGGCAACCGCGGTGCCGAGCAACGTACCGTCACCAGCAGCCCGGTGCCGATCGACGTGGTCAGTGCCAAGCAACTGCAGGCCACCGGCAAGCCCGGCCTCATGGAAGCCCTGAGCGCGGCCATTCCCTCGCTGACCCTGCCGGAAAAGACTGGCTGGGATGCCAGCGGCATGGCCCGCGCGCCGAACCTGCGCGGCCTCAACGCTGCCGAAGTGCTGGTGCTGGTCAACGGCAAGCGCCGTCATACCGCCGCCACCCTGAACATCAATGGCATCAACACCGGCGCCGCGCCGGTGGACCTGGACATGATCCCCATCGGCGCCATCGACCACGTCGAAGTGCTGCGTGATGGCGCCGCCGCCCAGTACGGTTCGGACGCTATCGCCGGGGTGATCAACGTGATCCTCAAGGCCGATTCAAGCGGCACCTCGGTGACCAACGTCGGCCAGGGCTACGACGGCAAGAAACAGACTGTGCAGCAGAGCATCGACAAGGGCTTCGAGATCGGTGACGGCGGCATCGTCCACCTGTCCCTGGATGCCCGCAACCAGAACGATGACAACAAGGCCAGCGCCAACGGCTACACCTACGCCCAGGCTTACGACAAGGCCGGCAAGTCCACTTACGGTGGCTACGGTACGCCGAAGATCGACCTGTACAACCTGGCCTACAACGCCGAGTTGCCGCTCAACGATACCTTGAGCCTGTACTCCTTCGGCACCGTGTCGCACCGCGAGGCCGAGCAGGGCCAGAACTTCCGCCTGCCCACCATCACCAACACCATCACCACCGGCCCCAACGGCTACCCGGCCGGCTACACGCCCACCTGGACCATCACCGAGGACGACTACCAGGCCGCCTTCGGCGCCAAGGGCCTGGCAGGCGCATGGGACTGGGACCTGTCCACCACCTACGGGCGCAACGAGGCGGAGCAGGGCACGTTCCACAACCAGAACCCCTCCCTGGGCGAAGCCACGCCAAACAGCTTCACCAACGGCACCTGGGTGTCGGATGAGCTGACCACCAACCTGGACTTCAAGCGCAACTACGACATCGGCCTGAGCAAACCGCTGGACGTGTCCTGGGGCCTGGAGCACCGACGCGACAGCTATGAAGTGAAGAAGGGCGACTATGCGTCCTATGCCGATGGCGGTTACTGCGTGGCGCCGGGCAATTGCGCCTCGTCTGGCGCCCAGGTCACCAACGGCATTTCGCCGGCGGACGAGGCCAGCGCCAGTCGCAACAGCGTCGCCAGCTACGTCGACTTCGGCATCAACCCGCTGCCCCAGTGGTACCTGGGCACGGCGCTGCGCTACGAGCACTACAACGAAGGCGTGGGCAGCACCCGCAGCGGCAAGATCACCACCCGCTACGAGTTCACCCCGCAACTGGCGATTCGCGGCACGGTCAGCAACGGCTTCCGTGCCCCGTCGCTGGCCAACAGCATCTTCAGTGCGCGTTCCACCACCTATGGCGTGGTCGACGGCGTGTATCAATCGATCAACTACGGCGTGCTGCCGGTGGACTCGGCCGCGGCCAAGGCGTTGGGGGCCAGTTCGCTCAAGCCTGAGCGCTCCACCAACTTCAGCCTGGGCCTGACCTGGACCCCAGCCGACCGCCTGAGCTTCACCGCCGATGCCTACGTGGTCAACATCCGCGACCGCATCACCCTGACCGGCACGCTGCTGGGCGACGAAGTCACCCAGGTGCTGCAGGCCAACGGCATCAGCTCCACCTCCGGTGGCCAGTACTTCCTCAACGGCGCTGACACCCGCACCAAAGGCCTGGACCTGGTGGGCAACTACAGCCAGGACCTGGGCAACTGGGGCTCGCTGAAATACACCGCGGCGTTCAACTGGAACGAGACCGAGATCCTCAGCTCCACCGGCAGCACCACCATCGGGGGCACCGAATACGAGTTGATGGACCGCAAGGCGCGCAACCTGCTGACCAGCGTGCAGCCCAAGACCAAGCTGATCCTGGGGGGCGACTGGAGCATCGGCAAGTTCGACGTCAACCTCGGCCTGACGCGCTACGGCTCGTGGAAGGAAGTGAACGACGCCAGCGACCGCTCCCTGGACCGGGTGTGGAAAGCCCAGTGGATCACCGACCTGGACGTGGGGTACCACCTGACCAAGGACCTCAGCCTGGCGGTGGGCGCCAAGAACCTGTTTGACGTGTACCCGAAAAAACAAGGGGTGCCGTCTTCCACCATGGTCAGCGGCTACGGTGTGTATTCGCCCTACGGCTTCACCGGTGGCTACTACTACACCCGCCTGACCTACGCCTTCTAAGAGGAACCTGCCATGCCGATCGTCTCCGAAGCCGTTCAATACCGCAACGACGCTGCGCCCGCAGCGAAACCGGTGCCGCCGGCCGCGCTGCAGATCGTGCCGGCCCGCCACCCGGGGCGCTGGGTGGGCACGCTGTTCGCTGCTGCCGTGCTGGTGGGCATCGTCCATTCCCTGGCCACCAACCCGCGCTGGGAATGGGGGGTATTCGCCCAGTGGTTCCTGGCCCCGGCGGTGCTCAAGGGGCTGGGCAAGACCTTGCTGCTGACGTTGCTGGCGACCCTGATCAGCGCCGTGCTGGGGACTGCGCTGGCGCTGGCGCGGCTGTCGCGGTCGCCGCTGCTGGCGTCGCTGGCCTGGGGCTATATCTGGTTCTTCCGCTCCATGCCGGCCCTGCTGGTGCTGATCATTCTCTACAACTTCGGCTATCTGTACGACCACCTCTGGCTGGGCGTGCCGTTCACCGACATCGGCTACCAGTGGTCAACGGTGGACGTGCTCAGCCAGTTCACCGTGGCAGTGCTGGGCCTGGGCATGCTGCAGGCCGCCTACACCGCTGAAATCATCCGCGGCGGCGTGCTGAGCGTGGACAACGGCCAGCACGAAGCCGCCGCGGCCCTGGGCCTGCCGGCACGCCGGCGGATCTTTCGCATCATTCTGCCCCAGGCGCTGCGCTCTATCGTGCCCACGGCATTCAACGAAGTGATCGGCCTGGTCAAGGGCAGTTCCATTGTCTACGTGCTGGCCCTGCCGGAGCTGTTCTACACCGTGCAGGTTATCTACAACCGCACCCAGGCGGTGATTCCGCTGCTGATCGTGGCCACCGTCTGGTACCTGCTGATCACCACCGTGCTGACCAGCGTGCAGTACTACATCGAACGGTATTTCGCCCGAGGGGCGCTGCGCAATCTACCGCCCACGCCGCTGCAACGCTTGCGTGGCTGGCTGAAGGAGAAGACCCATGGCTGAAGGGCGCATCGAAATCCAGGGCGTGAGCAAGCGCTTTGGCAACCAGTGGGTGCTGGACAATATAGACCTGACGGTCGACCCGGGGCAGGTGACGGTGATCCTCGGGCCATCCGGCTCGGGCAAGTCGACCCTGCTGCGCACCATCAACCACCTGGAGAAAATCGACGCCGGGCACATCACCATCGACGGTGAATACGTGGGCTATCGGCGCAAGGGCAACCAGTTGCACGAGCTCAAGGAACGCGAGGTGCTCAAGCGCCGCCTGGACGTGGGCTTCGTGTTCCAGAACTTCAACCTCTTCGGCCACCTCACGGTGCTGGAGAACATCACCGAAGCGCCGCTGGCGCACAAACTGTGGAGCCGTGGCGAAGCCCGTGAGCGTGCCCTGGCGCTGCTGGCCAAGGTGGGCTTGCAAGAGAAGGCCGACGCCTACCCCCGGCAATTGTCCGGTGGCCAGCAGCAACGGGTGGCCATTGCCCGGGCCCTGGCCCTGCGGCCCAAAGTGCTGCTGTTCGACGAACCCACCTCGGCCCTGGACCCGGAGCTGGTGGGCGAGGTGCTCGACGTCATTCGCCAGTTGGCCGCCACCGGCACCACCCTGGTGGTGGTCACTCACGAAATCGGTTTTGCCCGGGAAGTGGCCGACCATGTGGTGTTCCTCTGCGACGGCAAGCTGGTGGAACAAGGCCCCCCTGAAGTGATTTTCCACCACCCGCGCCACCCACGCACCGCTGCCTTCCTGGGCAAGGTGCTGACCGCCCCTCTGTTAAAGGAATGACTGCCATGACACGCCCCCTTGCCTTGCTGGCCCTTGCGGTCGGCACCGCGTTCGCGCTACCGGCCCTGGCCGCCGAGGCCCCGCCGGTGTTCGACCTCAGCCCCAACCGAGCGCACATCGACGCGCCCCGCAACCCGGCGGCCATTGCCCAGATTCCTGCCGGCTTCAAGTTCGCCGAACCCGGCAAGTTCACCGTGGCGGTGGCCGGCGCCTCGGGCCCGCCCCTGGCCCTGCTGGCCAGTGACGACAAGACCACCATCGGCAGCGAGGCCGACACCGCCCGGTTGATCGCCGACAGCCTGGGCCTGGAGCTCAAGGTGGTGCAGACCAGTTGGGAGGACTGGCCCCTGGGCGTCAGCTCCGGCAAATACGACGCGGTGCTGAGCAACGTCACGGTCACCGAGTCGCGCAAGAAGCGCTTTGACTTCGCCACCTACCGCCAGGACGTATTGGGCTTTTACGTGAAGGACAGCAGCCGCCTGACCTCGATCAAGGAAGCCAAGGACGTGGCCGGCCTGAAAATTATCGTCGGCTCGGGTACCAACCAGGAGAAGGTCTTGCTGGCCTGGAACGAGGCGAATGAGAAGGCAGGGCTGGAGCCGGCCACGCTGATGTATTTCGATGACCAGGCCGCCGCCACCCTGGCCGTGCAATCAGGGCGCGTGGACGCCATCTTCGCCCCCAACTCGATATTGGCCTACATCAAGGCCACGCGCGGCAACCTGCGGGAGGTGGGCCTGGTCAACGGCGGTTGGCCGCTGCAGGCCGACATTGCCGTGACGCTGCGCAAGGGCAACGGCCTGGTGCAGCCGATCCACACCGCGCTGGAAGGCGCCATCGCCGGTGGCCAGTACGCTGCCGTGCTGCAGCGCTGGGGCCTGGACGCCGAGCGCATCGACCATTCGCAGATCAACCCACCGGGCCTGCCGGACTGAAAGGAGCACCACCATGGCACTGACACGACGCGAAGCCCTGGCCAGCATCAGTGCGGTAGGCGGCGAAAAAGCCGCCCAGGCCGCACTGGCAGCCTTGGGCCTGGGCCCTTCCACCCACCTGCAGCACCAGACACTGGACTATGGGCCCCAGGCCGGGCAGGGCGCCAGCGTACTGATCCTCGGGGCGGGCATTGCCGGCCTGGTGGCCGCCCACGAACTCAAGCGCGCCGGCTTCCGGGTACGGGTGCTGGAAGCACGCAAGCGCACCGGCGGTCGTAACTGGACCCTGCGCAATGGCGACCGGGTCGAGTACCTGGACGGCCGCCAGCAAACCGCCGAGTTCGCCCCCGGCCTGTACTTCAACGCCGGCCCCGCGCGGTTGCCCAGCCAGCACCGGACCATCCTCGATTACTGCAGTGAGCTGGGCGTGCCCCTGGAAGTGCTGGTCAACACCAGCCACAGCGCCCAGTTGCGCCCCGACCTGGAACAGCCGGCATTCAGTGTGCGCCAGGCCCTCAACGACACCCGCGGGCACCTGGCCGGGTTGCTGGCCACCGCGGTCAACCGTGATGCACTGGATGATCAACTGTCGGCCGAGGAACGCACGCGGCTGCTGACCTTCCTGCAGGGTTATGGCGACCTGTCCCAGGAGCTGGTCTATGAGGGCAGTGTGCGCGCTGGGCACGGCGTGGCCAAGCCGGCACCGGGCTCGTTGCCGGCGTTTGCTGCCCCGGTGTCACTGGACCGTTTGCTGCACCCTGAACTGTGGGGAGCCTTGTTGCACACCGAGTACCCGGAGTTTTCCGCCACCATGCTGCAGCCCGTGGGGGGCATGGACCGTATCACTCACGCCTTCGAGCAACGCCTGCGTGACGAGCTGCAACTGGGCGCGGTGGTGCGCCAGGTACGCCAGAACGAGGAGGGCGTCAGCGTCACCTTTGATGATGGCGTGGGTGGCGACCCTCAGGTGGCGCGGGCCGACTACCTGATCTCGACCATTCCCTTGCCCCTGCTGGCACGCCTGGATACCGACTTCAGCGAGCCCTTCAAGGCAGCCCTGCACACCACCCGCAATGACCAGGCCACCAAGGTAGCGTGGCAGGCACCGCGCTTCTGGGAGCGTGAGTACCGCATCTACGGCGGCCTGTCGTGGCTTGAACATCCGGCGCGCCTGCTGTGGTACCCCAGCAACGAACTCAACAGCCCCGAGGGCCTGCTGGTGGCCGGTTACGTGACGGGCGAGGGCGCCGCGGCGTTTGGCCGCCAGGCGTTCGACGCCCAGTATGCGGCTTCAGCCGAAGCCGTGGAGCTGCTGCACCCCGGCCATTCGGCCAGCCTGCGCCACCCCTTGGCCGTGTCCTGGGAGCAAGTGGCGTACAGCGAAGGCCCGTGGCTGCAACGCGAGCATTTCCCCGCCGATGCCCATGCCCTGCTGGAAGAGCCCCAGGGCCGCGTGTACCTGGCCAGTGATGGCCTGGGCCAGAACGGCATCGGCATCTGGCAGGAATCGGCCGCCAACTCGGCGCGCCGGGTGGTCGGGCAACTGGCCGAGCATGTGATCCGCCAACGGCAAACGGCCTTGGCGTCCTGAATTCATTCCACTTTTCAGATAAAGAGAGTATCCACCATGAGCCACGACATTCTGCGTACCGGCCCTGCCACTTCCCCCATTTCCCAGACCGTCAGCGTACCGGCCAGTGCCGAGTTGGTCTTCCTCAGCGGCGCCTTGCCCGATGTCGCCGACCCTCAGGCGCCCCAGGGCACTTCGGCGGCCTACGGCGATACCCGTACCCAGACCGAGTCGGTGTTGCGCAAACTGAAAAAGGTGCTGGAGGACCAGGGCCTCGGGTTGGGCGATATCGTGCAGTTGCGGGTATTTCTGGTGGGCGTTCCGGAGCTGGAAGGCCGTCTGGACTTCGCCGGGCTGCAGGCCGGCTACCTGCCGTTCTTCGGTACTACCGAGCAGCCCAACAAGCCGGCGCGCACCGCCATTCAGGTCGCCGGCCTGCCGTTGCCGGGCGCGCTGGTGGAAATCGACGGCATCGCCGTACGCCGCGGCTGACTGAAACGTGGGTGCCTGATGCCACGCGGCGCCTGGGGTGCGGCCTGACGGCCGCTACCCCTTCGCGCCGGTTGTCTGCCATGCCCCTGGGTGCGACAATCGGTTTTTCGTCGCAGCACTCAGGATCAGGCGGACTGCATGGATCATCGGGGACGGCAGCAGCAACAGGATCTACAGATCGCCGAACAGGTTCGTACCGACCAGCTGCAACAGTTGTTCCGCCAATCGATGTCGGCGTTGTTCGGCAGCTACCTGGCCGCTGTGATGCTGGTCTGGCTGGGCTGGGACCGCTTCGATCACAACGTGGCGGCGTGCTGGCTGGCCGTGCTGGCGGTCTCCATGCTGGTGCGCGGCAGTGTGTTCCTTCGCTATTTTCGCAGCCCCCTCGCCGAGCGCACCCCCGCGCGCTGGGAACGTCCCTACTGGCTCACCCTGGTGTCTTCAGCCACGATCTGGGGCGTGGGCGCCCTGGCGGTGATTCCCGCCGACGACCTGCTGGCCCAGGCCCTCGTGATGCTGTTTGCCGTGGGCATGTCGGTCAGCGCGGTGTCCTGTTACTCGGCCTACCGGCACATGACCGTGGTGTCCATCGGCCTGGTGCTGGCGCCGTGCACGGTGTGGCTGCTGTTTCAGCCCAGCACGCTGCAGGTTGGCATCGCCCTGGCGGTGGTGGTGTTCGCCTCGTTCGTCTTCCAGGCCACCCACAAACTGTCCGAGGCGCTGGAAAAAGCCTATCGCCTGACCCATGAAATCGAACGCGCCCATACGCTGTCCACCTATGCAGCCCAGACCGACGAACTCACCGGCCTGAAAAACCGCCGCGCATTTTTCGAGCATGCCCAGCAGACGTTCAAGTACTGCCAGCGCAACCAGATGCCGGTGTGTGCGCTGATGCTGGACATGGACCATTTCAAGTTCATCAACGATACCTTCGGCCACCCCGTGGGCGACGAGGTACTGCGCCAGATCGGCCGGGTGATCAGCACGTCGTTGCGCGCCGCGGACATTCACGGGCGTCTGGGCGGCGAGGAGTTCGCCGTGCTGCTGCCCAATACCTCCCTGGAGATGGCCGAAGCCATCGCCGCGCAGTTGCTGCGTACCATCGCCCGCCTGGAGCTCGAACCGGTGCGGCACGTGACCGCCAGCCTGGGGCTGGCCCAGGCCGACACCGATGCCCAGGACCTGCACAAGCTGATCAACAACGCCGACCAGGCCCTCTACCGCGCCAAGGCCCAGGGCCGCAATCAGGTGGTGGTGGCCGAGGCGGTCTGAAGGCCGGCCTGTCAGATCTGACAGGTTACAGCCCTGCGGCCCGCTTCTAGACTCGGACCTCTCACTTGGAGGTTTAAGCCCATGACCACCCTCAGCCAGGCGTTGCGCCGCGTCACGCTAAACGAGCAACGACGTGTCAATCCGAAACGCCACGATGGCCTGCTGCCGACCTTGTCACCGGCTATCATTCCCAGCGTGCTGGTGCATGGTGGTTTGAACAATAGCGACCTGCGTGACCCCAGAACGGCGGTGCTCGTGCAGGTCGTCGTGCAATTGGACTGGGGCGTCGGTGACCGCCTGGACCTTTATTGGAACGACCTGGTAGTGGCCAGCGAAACGATCAGTCGCGGCGACCAAGAGCTCTCCCAGATCAGTTTTCGGGTTTTCCCGGGGGACATTCCCGACGGTATCGCCCAAGTGCACTATCACCTTACCGGCCTGGTGGGCGGTGGCGAGCGCGCGTCCCATCAGCATGCCCCTTTTCTGGTCAAGCGTACGGTGCCCGGCAACCCTGACCCCGACTCCAGTACGCCGTACATCAACGAACGCCTGCGGCCCGTCACCGGCATTCCCTCGTCAATGCCGGCTGACCAGGGGGCTCTGGTGGTCGGAATCCCCCGTTACGAGCACATCACGGCCGACGACCTGATCACGGTGTACTGGAGCGGTGTGCCGGTCACCAAACAGGTGTCCGCCGCCGAAGCCAGTGGCGGGCCCCTGAGCCTGGTGATCAGTGCCGACATCATCCGCGATAACCCCGGCATCAACCTGGCCGTCACCTACGATATCCGTGACACGGTCAGCAACTGGTCACTGTTCAGCGTTGCCCAGCATATTGACGTGGAAGGGGCCAACGCCTTGCTGGCGCCTGCGGTGCGTGATGCCGATGACAACGATGTACTGGATATGGACGCGCTCGGGGGCCGCGACGTGGCCATCCAGGTGCCGGTCAATGGCAACCTGGACGTGCCGTCCGCCGGTACGCTGACCTGGACGGGCCAGCCAGTTGTCGGGCCGGCGGTGCTTTTCAAGCTACCCTTCAGCATCACCCAGGCGGCTACCCGGGTCACGCTGTACGTGCCCAACAGCCAAGCGGCCGCGCTGGTGGGCAGCACGGCGACGGTGTACTACGATGGCGTCAAAGCCGGTGTGCCGAGCCGCTCGCGGCGTGTCACGGTAGGCCTTGTCGGCCAGCCGGTGGAATTGGCCGTGCCACGCCTGACCGGGGTCACGGGCACCACCTATAACCCTGACTTGATCACTGGCAGCCACCAGGAAGTGGTCGTGCCAGCCTATGGCTTCATGGCGGTCGGGCAGGGCGTGACCCTGGTGTGGGAGGGCATCACCGCCAGTGGTGGTAGCGTTTACCAGACATGGACGCGGCCTATCGAGCAAGCCTCGCAGATCGGGCTGCCGATCAGTTTCCAGGTCGAAAAAGCATATGCCACGGCGCTGGTGGGCGGTTCGTTACGGGTCAGCTATCGAGTAGCCTCCCTGGGGCAGGAATACCCTTCTGACGTATTGGTGCTGGCGGTCAGTGGCCAGGTCAATACCCTGCCAGCGCCGGAAACCGATCCGCATTTCCCGGGAGGCCAGGTTGACCCCGGCCAGGTGGGCAATACCGTGAACGTAGTGGTCAGGGCCAACACCGTCCTGCTGCCCGGTGACAGTATCACCGTGCACTGGCACGGCCGGCCGGATGCAAGCATCAATCCCACTGCATCCTTCCCGAGCACCGGTGACCTGTTGGTGCAGATCGCCAAGGTGCCCTATGTCACCGGCAACGCCAACGGGGCCGTGGACATATGGTACGACGCACGGCGTAATGGGGTGATCATCGGCAGTTCGCGGTTTCTTACCCTGACCATCGGCGAGGCGGGGCAGCAACCCTGGCCTGCCCCCATCGTCATCGACGCCACCGGCGGGCAGGCCAACCCCCTGAGCCCGATCCGGCCGAACACTTCCAATACCGCCAATACTGCCACGGTGGTGCTGACCGACTCTCGGCTGGCTGTGGGCGACACGGTGTCGGTGGTATGGCGCTACCTGGACGGCACGCCTGCGGCGAACCTTTCCGGGCCGGTGACCATCAGCGGCACGGCGCTCGTCAATGTGCCCAGCGCGGTCATCGCCACCAGCCTGGACTCGACGGTCGAGGTGGTGTGTGTCGTGTTCCGCAATGGCCAGTCGATCGGTACTTCCCCCGCGCTGCGGTTGCAGGTATCGGGCATGCCCCAAAGCGCGCTGCCGACGCCGGCGATCACCCAGGCCCAGGGGGCTGACCTGAACGTGTCGAACCTGAACGGCGATGCCACGGCCACGGTCGTCGCCTGGCCGCTGATCACCCTGGGCCAGCGTTACTGGCTGCGTGCCCAGGGCAACCTCAGCGACGGTTCGGCAACGACGATCGAACTGGCGAGTGACCGGCCTGTCACGTCGCTCAACGGCGTCAGCCATGTCATTCCCCTGGCACGGCTGCAAGCATTACGCGATGGCAGCGACCTGACACTGGAAATGCGCGTGGCCTTCGACAGTCCTGCCTAGCAGGCCACGGCGCCAGCATTCCCGGTATGAGGCCAGACCGGCTGCGCGCACGTCAGCGGCGCAGGCGGTGGGGGATATCATCGTCGGCGATCAGCACGCGCTCCATCACGCGCGCAAAGTCGCCGTAGTTGTACACCGGGTAATGCAAGAGGGCGCGGTTGTCCCAGAAAGCGATGGCGCCCTCGGTCCATTTGAACCGCACGTGGTACTCGGGGTTGCTGTACTCGCGCAACAGCAGTGCCACCAGGGCCTGGCTGTCTTCCTGGGACCAGCCAATGATTTGCGGTGACATGGAGAAGTTGATGAACAGCGCGTCCTCGCCCGTCTCGGGGTGTGTGCGCACTAGGGGGTGGGCGAGGATCGGGTAGGGGTAGCCCACGCGGTCCAGGGACGACTTGAAGTTGTGGGTGACGAAGGCGTTGTCGATGCGTTCGCGCACCTCGGGTGGCAACCCGCGGTACACCAGGCCGCTGTCGGCCCACACGGTGTCACCGCCCACCGCCGGCAGGCTCACCGCCCGCAGCACGGCGCCGTAGGTGGGTTTGAGCATCCAACTGGTGTCGGTATGCCAGCGGCCCTTGCGCGCGTCGCCATAGCTCAGGCGTGCATCCTCGGCCAGGATCAGGTGCGCTTCGGGCAGGTTGGCGTCCTGCTTTTCGGTGGTGGGGTGCACGTACAGCTCGCCAAACTGGCGGGCAAAGGCCACCTGCTGGGCACTGGTGATGTGCTGGTCCCGGAAGAAGATGACCTTGTGCTTGAGCAGCAGCGCGTGAACCTGGTCGCGCTGGGCCGCGGTCAGCGGCCGGCTCAGGTCGATGCCGCTGATCTCGGCGCCCAGGGTAGGCTCCAGTGGGGTGACGACAAGGGATTGTTCGAGGTCGATAGCGTGTTCCGCGCCCATGGCGACGACTCCTGTTCAGGCAATGGCGGGGCTGGGGGTGGCACGGGCGAGCAGGGCGTCGACCGCGGCAATGATCGGCTGCGCTTCGGTGCGCACCAGCCAGTCGGGGCTGACCTGGGCGAAGTGCACGCGGTGGTCGCTGCCGATCACCACCACCGTTGGCTGTGGCAGCTCCCAGGTGCCCGTGCCGGTCACGGTACCGATATGCGACCCCTTGGCCTCGGCCGCCTGACGTGAAGCGTCGTCGAAGCTGTAGAGAATACCCAGGCGCCGGGCCAGCTGGTTGTTCCGGTCACTGGCGACCTGCAGGGTCAGGCCGTGGCGGGTCTTGATTTCCACCAGGCGCTCCGGCACCTGCGGGCTGACCGCCACCAGCGGCACGCCGCGGGCCTGCAGTGCTGGCTGCAGGTGGCGCTCGTAGTAAGGAATGGCGATGTTGCAGGCCGGGCAGCCGGCGAAGCGGAAGAACACCAGCACGGCCGGGCCCACGCGGGTCAGGCTGTCGAGGCTCAGTTCGCCGCCTTCAACCCTGTGCAGGGCGAAAGGCGCCACCGGGTCGCCTGCCTGGACAAACGCTCGGCCAGCGGCCTCGGCCACCAGGCGCGCACGCTGGTTGATATTGACCTGCAGGGCGGCCGGGTCCCAGGTACGCACGCGTTCGGCGTGCAGGTCGGCCAGTTGTTGGTTCAGGGAAGGGGGTACAGCGGTGCTCATGGGCAACCCTCGCGTCGGAAGATGGGGACAGTGGGCCTCCGCAGCGTAGGGTCGGACTGTGAAACGGACGTTAGAGGGTAAACGAGGAGGTGGGAAGGTTTGTTTCGTTATAAGTTAATATGCAAATACTTGATCATTTAATTTATTGTTATGCAGTAATCGATGCTTCCCGCAGCCTGCAGGACCGGGCGAAGCTCGGGAAGGGGCCACCGCGTACTACCAGAGGACTGCGGCGCCTGCTTCCCGAGCTGGCGCCCGGTCCCACAGGGTTGGCTGCGGCAGTTGGGGGTTCCCTGTGGAACCGGGCGAAGCTCGGGAAGGGGCCACCGCGTACTACCAGAGGACTGCGGCGCCTGCTTCCCGAGCTGGCGCCCGGTCTCACAGGGTTGGCCGGGGTGGTTGGGGGTTCCCTGTGGGACCGGGCGAAGCTCGGGAAGGGGCCACTGCTTACTGCCTGAAGACCGTGGTGCCTGCTTCCCGAGCTGGCGCCCGGTCCTACTGGTTTGGCCGCGGTGGTTGGGGGTTTCCTGTAGGACCGGGCGAAGCTCGGGAAGGGGCCACTGCTTACTGCCTGAAGACCGTGGTGCCTGCTTCCCGAGCTGGCGCCCGGTCCCACAGGGTTGGCTGCGGTGGTTGGGGGTTTCCTGTGGGACCGGGCGAAGCTCGGGAAGGGGCTCACCGCGTACTGCCTGAAGATCGCGGCGCCTGCTTCCCGAGCTGGCGCCCGGTCTCACAGGGTTGGCCGCGGTGGTTGGGGGTTCCCTGTGGGACCGGGCGAAGCTCGGGAAGGGGCCACTGCTTACTACCTGAAGACCGCGGGGCGCCCGGCCCGGCCCGGGTACATGGCGTCACGGCTCGATCAACTGCCTTGCAGCGGCTTCTCATCCACGAAGAAGTAATCCTGCCACGAGGCCGGTTTGTGCTTGATGGCGCCCACCCGGTACATGAACTCGGCCAGCGGGTAGGTATTCTTCGGGTTGATGGTGAATTCGAACCGCGGGTTGTCGATGATTTTCAGCAACTCGGTGCGATCGATCTTGGCGTGGGTCACGCGAATGTAGGTGTCGGCGGCGCCCGGTTTGTCTTTCTGGATATAGTCCGCGGCCTCGGCCAGGGCTTCCATGAAGGCGTGGTAGGTCTTGGGGTTTTCGTTGCGGAATTTCTCCGTGGCAAACAGCAGCGTCGGCGAGTTGGGGCCCAGCAGGTCGTAAGTGTCCAGCACCACATGCACGCCGGGCTTGGCCACTTCCTGTTCCTGGAAAGGCGGGTTGGAGAAGTGCCCGGTCACCTCGGTGCCGCCCGAGCCGATGCTCGCGGCCGCGTCCGGGTGCGGCAGGTTGATGGAGTAGGGGTCCAGACGTGCGTAGTCCTTGTCCCCCCACAGTTTGGCCGACGCGTATTGCAGGTAGCGCGATTGCACCGACACCCCCACCGCCGGTACGGCGATACGGTCCTTGGCGGTGAAGTCGGCGATGGTCTTGACCTGCGGGTTGTTGGTCACCAGCAAGTAGGGGAAGTTGCCCAGGGAAGCCACGGCCTTGACGTTCTGACGGCCGTAGGTACGGTCCCAGACGGTCAGCAGCGGGCCCACCCCGGCGCCGGCGATGTCCACCGAGCCTGCCAGCAGGGCATCGTTGACCGCCGACCCGCCCGACAACTGGGTCCAGTCCACCTTGATGTCCAGGCCTTCCTTCTGGCCGTACTTCTCGACCAGGTGCTGGTCGCGAACCACATTGAGCAGCAAGTACACCACGCCGAACTGTTCGGCGATGCGCAACTGGCCTTCGGCCTGGGCAGTGGCCGGTGCCACCAGGCTACCCGCCAACAGCGACAGGCCCAGCCCCAGGGCAGTGGTGAGTTTGCTCAAGCGTGCGAAAGGAGGTTTGAAAGCGTTCATCGACTGTTCTGCCTGACTGTCATCGAAAGGATGGGACAGACAATATAGGTATAATGAACTTAGTTTAAATAACATATGGAGATAAGCTAATACCTCCCAATTGCCCTGTATTTCCGACCGAAGCGGCCAACCATGCCATGTACCGGGCCAAAAGCGCGGGGTGCAACCGGTACGCGTGGTGACCCCGAGTCCGACTCAACAGCGGCCGTACCTGCTTATAATCGTCAGCCCACTTCAAGGAGAAACCCATGGAAAAGCCTACCTGGCACGCCGACCCGCTGACCTGGGGCCACGGTCCGCGCATGTTCGAGGTGTTCCTCGAACCCACGTGCCCGTTCTCGGTCAAGGCGTTCAACAAGCTCGACGAGTTGCTGAATCTGGTTGGCGAGGACCGCGTGACCATCAAGGTTCGCCTGCAATCCCAGCCCTGGCATCTGTTCTCGGGGGTGATCGTACGCTGCATCCTGGCCGCTTCGACCTTGCCTGAAGGCAAGCACGCCGCCAAGGCGGTGCTGGACGCCGTGGCCCGTCACCGTGAGGAATTCGAGTTCAGCCACCATGCCGGCGGCCCCAACCTGAATGCCACGCCCAATGACATCATCGCCCGCATCGAGCAGTACAGCGGCGTCCTCCTCGCGCACGCGTTTGCCATTCCCGACCTGGACCGGGAAGTAAAATGGCATTGCAAGTATGCGCGTCAGAACGGCATCCACGTTTCGCCCACCTTCATGGTCGACGGTCTGGTGCAGGGAAGCATCAGCAGCGGCGACTCAGTCGCGGACTGGGCCAGGCACCTGGCCTGAAGTCCAGACCCAGGGCCTGTGGCAGCGGCCTGGCGGCCACTGCTACACCGCGGTCGAGGCCTCAGTGCGGGGCGCGGGGAATGGTCTTGAGCAGGTCCTCGGGGGTGATATGCCCCACCACGCTCTTCTTGCTGCCTGGCGGCGCCAGGTCGAGGATGTGGCCCTTCATCTTGCCGATGACGTGCATCTCGCACGGCTTGCAGTCGAACTTCAGGGTCAGCACTTCATCGCCGTGAATCAGTTGCATCGGCGCGACCTTGGTGCGTACGCCGGTCACGCCCTTGGCCTGCTTGGGGCACAGGTTGAAGGAGAAACGCAGGCAGTGCTTGGTGATCATCACCGGTACTTCGCCCGCTTCTTCATGGGCCTCGTAGGCGGCGTCGATCAGTTTCACCCCATGACGGTGGTAGAAGTCGCGGGCTTTCTGGTTGTAGACGTTGGCCAGGAACGACAGGTGCGAATCAGGGTACAGCGGTGCCGGATCCGTCTCGGGCTTGCGGCCACCGCGTGGGTGGGCGGCGACGCGGGCGGCGGTCAGGGCTTCGATCACTTCGCGGCGCAGGGCCTTGAGTTGCGAATTGGGAATGAAGTAGGCCTGAGGCGCGTCCAGCTTGATGTCGGTGGCGTGGTACGGGGTGGTGCCCAGTTGGCCAAGCAGGTCGTGCAGTTGATCCAGTGCCTGCTCAGGCTTGTTGGCCACGCCGAACGGGCCATCCAGCGCGACGCTGGCGCTGATGCCTTCCTCGCTGGTGGCGGTCAATTCCAGCCGGTGCTCGCGCAACTGGGCCTTCCACGCCAGGCCAATACGACGCTCGGCGGAGGTCTTCTGCAGGGCTTGCTGCCAGTTGTGGTCCAGGTTGCGGTTCAACGGATGGTTGGGGCGCGCCTTGTACAGGTCGGCCGGCATCTCGTTGGGTTCCACGCGGTAGCGGTAGCGCTTTTCGCCTTCTTCTTCGAACTCGCCCTTTGGCTCGGCGATGTTGGCGCGGAAACCCACCACTTCGCGCTTGATCAGCACGTTGAGGCCGTCACCGTTGGTCAACGGCTCATGGGTGACCACCTGCAGGTCACGCTTGCCAACCTTCTCCACCACGCCCACGGCCAGCCCGGTGAAGGTCGGGGTGTCAAAGGCGCCGATATCCACCTTGCGGTCGGTGACGAAGTAGTCGGTGCTGCCGCGGTGGAAGGTCTTGTCCGGGTCGGGCACGAAGAAGTGCGCGGTGCGGCCGCTGGACGCGCGGGCCAGGTCCGGGCGCCCTTCGAGGATGTCGTCCAGGCGCTGGCGGTAGTAGGCCGTGATGTTCTTCACATAGCCCATGTCCTTGTAGCGGCCTTCGATCTTGAAGGAACGCACGCCGGCCTCGACCAGAGCGCGCAGGTTGGCGCTCTGGTTGTTGTCTTTCATCGACAGCAGATGCTTTTCAAAGGCGACCACGCGGCCCTGGTCATCCTTGAGCGTGTAGGGCAGGCGGCACGCCTGGGAGCAGTCGCCGCGGTTGGCGCTGCGGCCGTTCTGGGCGTGGGAAATGTTGCACTGCCCGGAAAATGCGACGCACAGGGCACCGTGAATGAAGAACTCGATGGCCGCGTCGGTCTCGTCGGCGATGGCGCGGATTTCCTGCAGGTTCAGCTCGCGCGCCAGTACCAGCTGCGAAAAGCCGGCCTGGTCGAGGAACTTGGCCCGGTCCAGGGTGCGGATGTCGGTCTGGGTGCTGGCGTGCAGCTCGATGGGCGGAATGTCGAGTTCCATTACCCCCAGGTCCTGGACGATCAGCGCATCTACCCCGGCGTCGTACAACTGATGGATCAGTTTGCGCGCCGGCTCCAGCTCATCATCGTGCAGGATGGTATTGATGGTGGTGAACACGCGCGCGTGGTAGCGGCGGGCGAACTCCACCAGCCTGGCGATATCGGCCACTTCGTTGCAGGCGTTGTGCCGTGCGCCAAAGCTTGGGCCGCCAATGTAGATGGCATCGGCACCGTGCAGGATGGCCTCGCGGGCGATCTCCACATCACGGGCAGGGCTGAGCAATTCCAGGTGGTGCTTGGGTAGGGACATGTTTTTCTGGTCTGGGTGATCACGGTCAAGGCGTGCATTGTAGCGGGCATTGGCCCGGCAGGCACCCAAAGCCTGCCAGGCGGCCCGTAGCAGCGGACCTGGCCGCGTCGTAGGCGCTGCGCAACACCAGGCCCACCGCACCCAGGTCCGCGGCTCGTTCAGCCTTTGGCCGCCATCGCGGTCACTTCAACGCGCATGCCTTCCACCGCCAGCGACGCCACGCCCACTGCCGCGCGCACGGGCCAGGGTTTGGCGAAGAAGCGCTGGTACACCTGGTTGAACGCCGCGCGGTCGGCCATGTCGGTCAGGTAGATGGTCAGGTGCATCACCCGGTCCAGGGAACTGCCGGCCCGCTCAAGGGCCACTTTCAGCGCCTGCAGGGTGCACTCGCTCTGCTCGACGATACCGCCCAGCTCAAGGCTGCCGTCGGCGTGGGTGGGGATCTGGGTGGAGACCAGGATGCCGTTGAAACTGGCCACGTCCGAAGAAATGGACTCGGGGTCAGGGTCGGGCAGGAAGGTCAGGTCGCTGTTGGCCATGGGGCACTCCGGGTTGGCGTATCGAGGATCGGCACCATAGCCGCAACGGGCGGGCGGTGCCAAGCCCGGCAGCCGGATAAGCGCAGGCCCGCAGCGGACCTGGCCACGTCACAGCCGCCACGCAGCGTCAGGTACCCCGCCCGGAGCGCCGGCCTTCTATGAGACCTGGCTCGCCACCGAGCTTTTCAGGCGCAACGGGTCGCTGGCAAGGTAGCTCGCACACGCAGTGCCTAGGCGTGGACCAGTGCCACGGAAAAGAACAACACCAGGATAGCGGCAAGGGTGAGGTGGACATTCATGTCAGTGGACCGCGCAGGGGAAGGAGCGGGCAGTGTAAAAAAGCTGCCCGCCAAAACGTAATCGAATAAGCAGATTACGGTTATCACGTTCAGTGATGGAGGCCGCTTCCTGCCGTCAGCGCGCGTGGCGTCTGGAGGGTCGCGTCTCAGGCTCTGGCCCCTTCAAAGGCCATTCATCCAGACCGCTGTCATCAAGCTGGCATTGCAGCGAGTCGTTCAAACTGCTGCGAAACGCTTCCAACGCCGGTAAATCCCCCTCCGGGTGCTGCTCCTGGAAGTCCTGAAGCGTCGCCACGGCTTCAGCCAATGACGGGTTGTTGCGGTAAAGATTTTCGCGGGCGGCGATGATGTACAGCAACTCGCTGCACAAATGTTCGCCCTGAGGGGTATGGCCGGTGTAGGTCACATGGCTGACATGGTTGGTCTCCCGGCGCTCGAAGCTGACGTGGTCTGCATAAGGGTGAAAACGGGGGTGAAAGAATTCGGTGAATGCAGTGGCGCAGGGGTATTCGGGCAGGTCAGGGAGAAACGAGCCCCAGACAGCTTCTTTCTTCAACTGGTTGCAGTCGAAGCAAGCGACCGCCAGGTTCCAGAACTGCAATGAAAACTGCGGGTAGCTGTTGCGCGGCAGAACATGTTCGATCGGTTTGGCATGGGCGATATTCAGCAACCAGCGGCGGCAATAGCAGCAGCGGTTGCCTTGCAGAGCGCCGACGAACCGGCGAAACGCGTTCTTGATCAGGGGGCCTGTAACGCCGCTTTTACGCGATTTCTGGTAGTTCGACAGCTCGTCCCAGACATCCTCCCCGCGCCGTGACCTGGCGTACAGGTCGCGCAGAAAACGCAGTGTCTCATCGTTGTTACCTTCTACTTCATGGGCCTGAAGCTGGTACTGCGCACATTGTCTTTGTTGCTCGATTTCATCCAGGCAGCCCTTCATCGCCGTGTTCTCGTCGTTGCACGCTCGAACAGTTCGTTGATGGCGGCCTTGGCCTGCTCGATCAACTTGATGTCCTGGGTGAAGTGTTGGGAATCCTTTCCACCAGGGCTCTGTTTCATTTTCTTCTTCAAATCGTCCAGCGACTTGTCGAGCGCTTTGTGCAAGGCCGGGTCCACGCGGCCTGGTTGGTTGGTGGCGCGGATGGCCCGTGAGACCAGTACCGCGCAACGCTCGTTGATTTCCCCGGTATCAGGGGGGTAGGTATCGAACCCATCCAGCAGGATCGACTCCACGGAGTGACGTTGATGGGGGGCAATGGGAGTCAGCCGCTGGTCTTTTGCCAGGAAGCAGTGGCTGATCTCATCGCTTGCATTGGCGACGATGATGGGCGAATGCGTAGCGACGACGAACGAGCACTCGAACTCCTTGGCGATGATCGATAGCAACCCGGGGAGCTGCTGTTGCCAGCGTACATGCAGGCTGATTTCCGGTTCGTCGATCAGGAAAACCTTGTGCCGATCGGCCGTGGCGCAGACTCTGATCATCAGAGAGAGAATCTGCTGCTCACCGGAGCTCAGGTCGCTGAAGGGCGTCATTTCTGTCTCGCCTTTGCCTACCACCCCAGGCTCATACCCCTGAGTGGAGAAGCGGCTGCTGTCGTACGCCAGATCATGAGTGGCAATTGCCTGATCTAACTGGGTCAATGCACTCCGGACTTCTTTGATAGGCATGAGGAGGCGTGGATGGTGGACGCTCAACATCTCGATGACTCGAGTCAACATCTGCAGATTCGGCTGTGATTGATAAATATCGAAAAGCCGCTGGCAGAGGTCCGCGAGGAATATTCTTGGATCAACGAGCGTGCGTGCACCTTCGTAGATGAAGAAGCAATCATCCCTGTCTTCTGTTGGAAACCTATCCCTCGGACCGAAAGCGATGCCAACGGAGGTAATGCGTTGTTGGCTCAATTCATCAATGAGGCTCCTGAGTAACAGGCTTTTTCCGGCTCCGTTGTTACCGATGACATAGGAGCAGGTTGGTCCTGTTTCAGGCCTCAGGACCTCCGATAGCGCATCGGACTTGAGGCGTTTTGGGGCGCTTTTCAAGCCTTCTTGCCCAACGAATTCCTGTGCGGTCAGGCGTCGGGATCTCAAGAGTGCTGTAGTCCTGGCACTTTTGCATACGCCGCGGATGTCTTTGTAGTCTCCTTCCAGGTAGTTGAGAAACAAGCCCTCGAGACTGCTATTCAGCACTTGCTTGAACAGTTTGGAGCTGATCTTGTGGTTGGGTAAGCGCCATCGCTCAACCACTGCCGCCGCGAACCACGTGGCCTCGAAATTACTCGCGTCGGTCAGGTGAGTGGCATCGATGAGAAGCGTTTCGTTCGGATTGGTTTTGCGAGTATTGAGCAGCCAGGCGGTGAAAGCTGTCTGGTTTTCCCACCGATCCAGGCTTGGTAGGTCGATCACGGCCTCCAGAAGATCATGGCGGGCAATGAAGTCGCGCACATCATCGGGCAGGTTCCGATCGTCTTCCCGGTCCAGGACAATAAGGGTGAGACCGCTCAGGTCGTCACGTTTTATCAGGTCCCTCAGGGTTTCAACCGTGGGGAACCTCTCGGGCTTTGAGCGCTGACCACCATCAATGACTGTCATATCCTGCGCCTCGAACTCATCATGCTCAACCGGCATCGCATCGTGCGAAAGACCACGCAGCTCCAACCGCAACCGAATCAGATCCTGATGGGCGTAGGGGTAACCGTATTGTTCCCAGTGATAAGTGGCGACATCCTTTTTCAGGACTTTGGCGGTGACTTGCATGGCCCCGCTACAAGGAAACGCCTCAATGATGGTGGCATTGACCTTGCTCAGGCTGACAACTAGTGAAGCGACGACATGAGCGTGATAAAGGCTGATGTTGTGCTGTTCACTGAGAATACGTCGCAGCATGACATCGAACACGCGTCGGGCGAAGCCATGTTGGCGGGCTACCGCAGGTTCGAGGTAATCGAACTGATCGAAAAGTCGTGTGACGAAATCAACGTTCAGCGCGGCAGCCAGCTCCGCGCTGTAGGTGGCGTCATCGCTGCAGTGCTTGATCAAAACGACCATGCGATCAATCAGCGAGGCTATATCAGTGCGAATGAACACGCGTTCCGCGTCGTTCCTCGGGGCCTTCGGCGCATCCAGGATCAGACGTGCGACAAAATAAAGTAGCACCGACGGAAAGTACTTTTCTGGAAAGTCGCCGCGTACGGAATCCTGCCGAAGCGCTTGAAAAAAACGGTTTGCGTGGATATTGCGCTCGTCCAACCGCTGCATTTCGTCGAGCTGTTCTGCTGCATCAAGCATGTCGAGTCCTTTGAAAGCCTGAGTATTCGAAAACGGCCGACAGGATAGTGGCGTTTTGACTTCTCGGCTATCAGGTTCTCCCTGCTTCGCTACGGCGCGCCGGCACTGTGGGCAGGTGGTGGCGCGCCGGCCAGGGCCCGTATCCCGCCGGCAAAGCACAGCAGCGCCAGCGCCGCGCAACCCAGCATCACCCAGGCCATCGCATGGGCGGAGTGGCCGTCATAGAAGTGCCCGACCAGCAGGCTCGCCAGGGCGCCCCCGGCCATCTGGATGGCCCGCAGCAGGGCCGCGCCGGCGCCGGCGGTGTGGGCCAGTTGTTCCAGGGACAGGTGGGTGGCATTGGGCATGACCAGGCCGGTGCACAGGTTGCTCACTACCACCAGGGCCGCCAGCCCCAGTAACGGCGCGGTGCCGAAGGTGGCCAGGAGCACCAGGCCCAGGCTGCTGCCCAGGCTTGCCAACAGGCTGATGCCGATCAGCCGCGTTTCGCTCCAGCCGGCGTGCACCAGCCGGTTGTTGAGCCACGAGCCGCCCAGGGTGCCCAGGGCAGTGACCGCGAACAGCACGGCAAAGCCTTGGCTGCTCATGCCCAGGCCTTCCATGAACACTAGCGGCGAGGCCGTGATGTAGGCGAACATGCCGGCGAAATTCAGCGCCAGAATCAATGCGCACAGGGTGAAACGGCGGTTGCCCAGTACCTGCCGGTAAGTGGCGATCAGCGCTTGCTGGCGCCGGGCCTGCGGCGGGTGGGACTCGTGCAGGATGCCCCTGGCGGCCACCAGCAACGCCAACCCGGCCAGCACCAGGGCGGCGTAGATCGCCCGCCAGTCACTGAACGCCAGGATAGCCGCGCCCAGCAGGGGCGCCAGCAGTGGCGCGACGTTGTTGATGGCCACCAGCGAGCTTTGCAACGCGCGGCCCTGCTGTCCGCTGAAGGCATCGCGCACGATAGCGACCGGCATGGCCGCTGCCGCCCCGGCGGCGGCGCCCTGCAACAGGCGGCTCACTAGCAGCACCGGCATGTTCGGCGCCAGGGTGCAGGCCAGTCCCGCCAGCGTGAACAACGCCAGCCCCACCAGCAGGATCGGCCGCCTGCCGATGCGGTCCGACAACGGCCCGAAAAGCAGTGGGCCCAGGACGAAACCGAGGATGAACAGGCTGATACTCTGCGCCGCCGCGGCTGACGTGCTGTGCAGCGCGCCGCCCAGTTGGCTGATGGCGGGCAGGGCCATGTCGATGGACAGCGGCGGCAGTGCGGTGCAGGCGCCCAGCAGCAGGATGTAGCGCCAGGGGGTGGTGGAGTGGGGCATGGGCACTGGCTCGTGGCAATGAGTGAAGGAAAGGTGTGCAGGAGAGGGCCCGCGGCCCCCTCCGTTCAACAGGCTGACCCAAGGGGTATCAAGGCGTTGGCTGGTAGCCCTTGCGCAGCTTCTCCGCGACCAGTTTTTCCACCTCGCGCAGCGCGCGTTCCGGGCTGTCCATGGTCTTGATCAATGTCTGCCCCTTGGTACCGATTCGGCCAAAATGCACGACCACGTCGGCGTCAGCGGTGCCGATGCGCCAGAACTTGTTGGCGCTGCCCTCACCGAAGGTGAATTCGCGCAGGGCCGGATCGGCCTTCGCCGCGGCAGGCGGGGGCGCCGGCGGCTCCACGTCGGCCTCGGGTTCCTGCGCGAGCGGCTCCTCGCCGCGCAGCGCCGCTTCGATGCGGTTGAGCACCGTTTCACGGTCGTGCAGCCAGTCATGGCTGAGCACATCGATGATTTTCCAGCCGAAGCTGCGCAGCACCGTCGGGCGGAAGATGTAGCGTTCGCGCACGTTGGCCATGGCGTCAGTGTCGCCATCGAGCAGGATGCCCAGGTTGAACTGCGCGCCGCCCTCGTCGGCAATGGCCAGATCGCAGCGAAACTGCGAACGGCCCACGTATTCGGCCACCTGATGGCCACGCTGGCGCAGGGCGGCGGCCAGGGCAGCACGCAGGCTGTCGCGCGGCAGTGTCACGGCGAACGACTGCTTGGCCCCCTGGTTGAGGTTGGCCAGGATGCCTTGGGACCGTGCCGCGTCGCCCACTGCGCTGGCCTGGGCAAACTGCAGGAAGGCCCGTAACGCCGCGGCCCCCTCGTTATGGGTATTGGTGATGGCTTCGGCGTCGATGCTGGAGACCACCGCCATGCGCTTGCGCGCGCGGCTGAAAATCACGTTCAGGCGCTTTTCGCCACCGCGCTGGTTGATGGGGCCGAAGTTCATCAGCATCTTGCCGTTGGGCCCGGGGGCATAGCAGATGCTGAGGATGATCACGTCGCGCTCGTCGCCCTGCACGTTTTCCAGGTTCTTGACGAACAGCCCGTTGAACTGCCCGGCGTCCTCGCGCACGTACTCCTGCTCCAGGCGAGTGGCGAACGCCGAGTCGCTGCTGGCCAGGTTTTCCAGGGCTTGCTCGATTTCCCCTTGCTGGGCCTCGGAAAACGCCACGATACCCAGGCTCAGGCCCGTCTCGCGTTGCAGCAGTTCACGCACCAGTTGCGCGATGTAGCGCGCTTCGGCGACGTTGCTGCGGCTCACGTATACGCCATCGGCCATTTTCAGGTAACTGATGGGGCTGGCCAGCAGCGCATCAGCGCCCTGGGCCACGGCTTCATCGCTGGCGTCCAGGGGGGCCGCAAGCTGGCCGGGTTGTTCGATGCGGCGGTCGGGAATGGTGATCAGGCGGCCCTCGTAGAAGGCCGCGTTGGAGAAGCTGATCAGCGCTTCGTGACGGCTGCGGTAGTGCCAGGCCAGCAAGGTGGCCGGCAGGTTGCGGGCGGCCTGGCTCAACAGGCTGTCGGCGTCCAGGTTGATAGCGACCTGTTCGCCGTCCTCCACGGCAATCAGTTCATGCTCGTCCTGCTCACCAGCCCCGGAGAAGAAGCGGGTAGGGGGCAACTGCATCTCGTCGCCCACCACGACCACCTGCTGTGCCCGGCTCAGAGCCGGCACGGCTTCTTCGCTGGGGATCTGGCTGGCCTCGTCGAAGATCACCACGTCAAACAGGTCGGCGGTCAGGGGCAGGGTGTCCGACACCGACAGCGGGCTCATCAGCCAGATAGGCTTGAGGTCGTTGATGACCAGGCCGCTGTCGCCGCTGGCCAGCTCGCGGATCGCTCGGTAGCGCATGGTCTTGCCCAGCTCGTGTTCAAGCTCGCGGCGCCCCTTGGCGTACTGTTTCTTGAACTCCCGGGCGTCCGCATCCAGTTGGCTCACGGACAGCGCCGAGTGTTTCACATGGTCGAGGAAGCGCTGGTGCACGGTGGCATTGAGCACGCGGGCGTTGTGGGTCAGCAGGCTGGCTTCGGCCTGGCTGACCTGGCGGCTCGCGGCGCTCAAGGCTTGGCCGTCGAAGCGCGCCACGGATGGGTTGGCACGGTACAGGCGAGCGAGGTTTTCGCCGGCGATCAGCCCGTCCAGCGTCCGTTGTGGCAGCGGCTGGTGTTGCACCACCCACAGGCAGGCGGGATCGGCGCCGTGCAGCTCGGCCAGCAGCGGCAGGGTATCGGGCAACTCATCCAATGCTTCCTGCAGGTCGCGCAGGTATTCGGCCAGTTCCCCCAGGGTCAACGTCGGAGCGAAGGCGCAGCCATGCTGCACCTGAACCGCCAGGCGTTCCACGACACTGTGCAGACTGGCTTCTTCACGGGCTTCGGCCAACGCCTGGGGCTGGGTGTGCAAGCGCTCCAGCCACTGGCGCAGCAGGGGCGACTCGGCCAGTTGCTGCAGCAGGGCGTCCAGGCCGTGCACCAGCCGTTCGACATCGTCGATGCCGTAGTGGCCCTGCAGGCGTGCTTTCTCGGCCTGCAGGTGCGCCTGGGCGCTGTGCTCGGCGGCCAGGGCCGCCAGCACGCTAGCGTAGCCCGGGTCGATGGCGTGCTGGCTGAAGTCGTAGCGCCGCTGCAACTCCCCGCGCAGGCGCCACCAGGCCGGCTGCAGCCAGCGCAGCGGCGACTGCCCCAGGCGCTGCACCAGGGCTTGGGCGGCCTGGGTGTCCTGGGCATCGAGTTTGTCGCGCCAGTGGCGGTTGGCTTCGCTGGCGCCGTGTACCTGCACGGCCAGGGTATGCAGAGTGGCCTGTTCAGCCTGCAAGGCCTTGGCGGCAGCAGAACCGGGCTGCAGCAGGTCCAGGTGCGCCGCGAGGTTGGCTTGGGTCAGTTGTTGCGCCGCATGGGTCAGGTGCTGGGCATCGACCAGGCGGGTTTCGCTGTTCAGCAGGCCGCTGGACGTTTCCAGGAACTGCTCGACGCGGTCCATCAGTGGGCCCGCCTCGTCGAGGAACGCCTTGACCTGGCCATAGGCATGGTCGTGGCCCACGACTGCGCCAGCCAGGCGGCTGAAGGGGTGAAGGGCGAAACTGTCGAGGCCGAACTGTTGGGCCATGGTCGTGAACAGCCGGCTGGTCAGGTCGCGCTGCGCCTGCCAGGTGTCCCAGCGGGGCAGGCGTTCGAGCACCTCAGGGGGCAGTTGCAGCCCACTTGAAGGCTGCTCGATCAGGTAGCGCACCAACTCGCGGATGGAGCAGGCCAGCACCTCGGGAACGCTGGCCATGGCCTGCTCGAACTGTTCGATCAGGCCCAGTTGCTGGCGGGCAGTGGCCAGTGTGGCGTCGCGCCGGGCCTGCAATTGCGGTGCCTGGGGGTCGTTGCCGATCCAGCGTTCATAGCATTCGCGCAGGTCGCTGACGAAGGCCTTCTTGTCTGTCTGCGAGTCATGGATCAGGCAGCACAGGTCGCCCAGTTCACTCTGTTGCAGGCGGTGGAACACCACGTCCAGCGCCGCGCGCTTTTCGCACACGAACAGCACGCGCAAGCCGCGGCCCGCGTAGTCGGCGATCAGGTTGGTGATGGTCTGCGATTTACCCGTACCTGGCGGCCCCTGGATGATGAAGTGGCGGCCGCTGCGGGCCAGGCTCACGGCGGCGTTCTGCGTCGCATCCGCGGCCACCACGTTCCACTGTTCGGCCAGGGCGATGGGGGCGGGCGCTGGTACGTCCACCTCGCGCGGCTCGATGGAGAACAGCCGGTCGAATGCCTGGTTCTGCGCCGGCTCGTCGATCAGTTGCGCGTAGTCGCGCACCAGCGACATCTTGCGGTAGTTGAAGTTGGCCAGGGTCACCTGGGTCAGGTCGATGTCCCAGGCATAGCGGTGGCCCAGGTCCTGGGGCAGGCTGAACGTGCTGTTCTCGGTGGTACTGGCGGCCATCTGGTGGGTGCGGGCCGCGGGTTTGCTGCCTACCGCACCGCGTAGCGGCAATGCGCTGGGCAGTACCTTCTGGCGGAACAGTTGCAGGCCCAGGGGCCGGTAGTCATCGCGGGCATAGCTGAAATCCGGCCGCACCGACGGCCCGGTGGCACGCTGACGGGCACGGCGGCGCTGAAAGTGGTGCAGGTGCTGCACCGCTTTCTGGTGAATCATCTCGATCTGCGGCTTGCTTTGCAGGCGCAGCTCCACCCCGGGTTCGGTCAGCTTGATCTGCCGGGCGATGTCCTGGTGAATCTGTTCCAGGGAGGTTTTCTGCAGGTCCACGGTTTCCGGTAGCTGAATGTCGTAAAGCTGGCGCAACTGGTGGCGCAGCACCGGGTTGAACTGCGCTTCGGTTTCATCGCATTGCAGCACGAACTGGTCGCGCACGCCTTTCTTGCGGCTCAGTTCCACCGGCAGCCACAGCAGCGGCGTGACAATGCGCTCCTGCGGGTCATCCTTGAGGTTGTGCCAGCGCATGAACGCCACCACCAGGCGCAGGTTGCTGAAACCGAACTCGGCGCGGTCGCGGCGGGTATCCTGTATCAGCCGTTCCAGCGACGTCTGCAGCCAGGCCTGGTCTTCGAAGCGCAGCCACTGCTGCAGGCCCACGGGCTTGCCACTGAGTACCTGCTCGGAGAAACCGCCGAAGGTGGCCTGCCAGGTACACAGGGCTTCGGGGCGGATGCTTTCCACGCGCATGACCAGGGGCACGCTGGCCACGGTCAGGTTGATGGTGGCCTGGGTGGGGCGGAAATGCAGCAGGCGGTTGCGCCGGGACAGGTCGAACAAACGGTTGCGCAGGTGTTCCAGCACCACCGTGCGCCGTGAACCGGGGCCCTGGGCCTGGGACAGCACCCACTCCACATCCAGCGCGGCGGGCTGGTCGCGCCAGGTTTCCAGGCGCCGGATCAGCGAGGCAAGGTCGGTGGCCCGTTGGTGGCGGTTGAGCTCGGTCATTTCAACGATGACGTTGGCCAGCACCGGGTTCAACCGGCCATTGAGCTGGAACAGGTTGCGGCGGTGCCGGGAGAAGGTTTTCAGGTCTTCCAGCTCGGCGATGTCCAGCCCGCAGGCCAGGGCCGCCAGCAGCAAGCCCAGCTGGAAGATGTCGGTGATTTCATCGTGATGCCCCAGCTGCTGTTCCCAGGTATGCAGCCCCGTAAGGTAGACGGGGTGGGCGATAGGCGCGTGCGGGTCTTCCTGCACCTGCAGGTCGGTGACTGCGGTGCCTGATTCGGAGTCATGGGTGAGGCGTACCGTGCCGACGATGTTCAGGGCCGACTCAGGGCTGGGTTGCACCTGCTTGATGGCCTCCAGGGCCAGGCGTGGCGCTTGGCCCTGGGCCTCGCGCAACACCAGGCTGCGCTCCGGGCCCTGAACGATAGCCTGGTAGCCTAGCCGCGCGACGTGCGCCTGTTCGTGCAGGCGGGCGACTTCGCGCAGCAGCGGCAGCATCAGGAACAGTACATCGTCGATGGGCACGGCAGCGCCGTCGTGATGGGTCAGCAATTGCTCGAAGGTGATGTCCTGATTCATTGGGTCCATGTGTCGACCTCCGCCTTGAGGGCACGGGTGAGCGGGTCGAGCTCGCGTTTCTGCAGCTTGAGGTCCTGCTTCAGCCGGGTGATGAATGCGTCAGCGCTGCCTATTCTCTGCGCCGTGCGCAGGGCATGCAGCAAGGCGCCCTCGCGCAGGTCGGGGTCCACCAGGCACAGGTCGAGCATGACGAAATGCAGGTATTCGTGGACGCTGGCGTCGATGCGTTCGATATCCAGGGTGTTGAGGTCCAGGGCCGGTTCCGTGTCCTTCCAGTCGGGGAAGAAGCTGCGCACCTGGTGGCCGATGGCTTCGGACTGCATGGCCGGGGCGTTGACGAAGGCGGCGATGAAACCCCGGGTCAGGGCGGTGAGGTCAACTTGCCCGACCAGGTCCAGGCGGTCGAGGGCCAGTGGGCCGCGCAAGCGCCGCTGCAACCAGGCTTCCATGTCAGGGGCTTGTTGCCACCAACTGTCCAGCGCGTGCGAGCGCAAGAAGGTTTCCGGGTGCGAGACGCCCTGGGACACGGGCGCATCCTTGCCGTCCAGCTCCTGCGCCTGGGCCAGGTAGCTGGCGGCGTCGACCGTAACCAGGCCCGTGTGCACCTTCACCAGTGAGGTGATCGCCGGGCCCGGGCCGCCGGCCACCAGTGCCGCGCCGCGGTCGGCGTAGATCTCCGTGTGCAGGCTGTACAGGCGTGCCGTCTGCTCCAGGCTGGGCGGTGCCAGGACATTGGCCAGGGCATGGTTGAGCACACGGTCGGCAGTCAGGTAGTCACCGTCCTGCTCCGACCACAGGCGGTAATGCGCCAATTCGTGGCCCAGCAGCGCCAACAGCTCCTGGGCGTCCAGGCGTTGCAGAATCGGGCCGTGGAACACCACGTGCACTTCGCCGGCCAGGTAGAACAGGCTGGCATTCATCGCGCCATCGCCGGCCTGGTACAGTGTGGCCGGTGCCTCGATCTGCAACTGCTGCAGGGCCGTGGCGCAGGCGTGGTAGGCGTCCGGGTGGCTGTCGGGGCTGAGCCGGTAGGTGTCGCGCAGCAGTTGCGCGCGAACGTCCTGGGCGTGTTCCTGCTGTACCACCAGTGACGATGCCCAGCTCCACACGGCGGGCTCGCGGGTCTTCAGGTAGTCGACCACCTGCTGGTGGTAAGGCAGTGGGGTCAGGCTGGCGAGGTCCAGCGCGGGTGTCGTCATCGTTCAAACGTCCTTGAGGATACCGTTCCATCGGGCGCGCCTGGAAGACGCGCGGAGGGCCGGCATCCCGATATCGAGCGGCAGGTCATGGCTGCGGAGCATACCCATTGCAGGGGCAAAATACTTGTGAAAGTGCTGGGGCTGGCTTGCCAGCGAACGTTCGCGGCCGACGCTGCCCTGATCGCGTCCCATAGGCCGCGTTGTGGCAGAAGCGGCGCGTGACGTTACGTGGCGAGCGGGGCCAGGGGGCCGAATCGGTCGGTGTACAGTTCCCGCGCCCAGTCGATGAATACCCTGACCCGCGGTGATAGCTGGCGGTGGAAGGGGTACAGCGCCGAGACGGGCAGGTCCGGGCAGGGCCACTGCTGGAGTACCTGCACCAGGCGGCCGGCCTTGAGGTGGTCTTCCAGCCGGAAGCGTGGCACCTGAATCAACCCGCAACCGGCCAGCGCTGCCGCCAGGTAGCATTCTGAATCGCTCACCGTGACCCAGCCGCTGGCCTGAAATTCGCTGACAACCCCTTCGACCACAGCGGTGAAGGGGTACCGGTGCTCGTAGCCGCGGGAAAAGAAGCCGATGCCCGCGTGCGCCTCCAGCTCGGCCGGGTGACGGGGCTCGCCATGCTCACGCAGGTACTGCGGGCTGGCGCAGATGATCTGCGGCATATCGGCGAGTTTTCTCGCCACCAGCGACGAGTCCCCCGGCTGGCCGGCGCGAATCACGCAGTCGATGCCTTCCTTGACCAGGTCGACCAGGCGGTCGCCGCTGCTTATCACCAGTTCGATGTGTGGGTAGCGTGCCCGAAACTCGCCGATGCGCGGCAGGATGATCGCCGTGGCATGGGCGCCGTGAACATCCAGGCGCAAGGTGCCGTGGGGGTTGCCGACCTGAGTGCTGAGGGCTGTCTCGGCGTCCTCCAGGTCAGCCAGCAAGCGCTTGCAGCGATCATAGAAGGCCAGGCCGTCCAGGGTGGGGGTGACCTGGCGGGTGGTGCGGTCCAGCAGCCGCGCACCCAGGCGTTGCTCCAGTTGCTTAATGGCGTGTGTGGCGGTGGCGCGGGGCAGCGCCAGCACGCCAGCCGCTTCGGTGAAGCTGCCGAGCTCGACGATGCGGGTGAACAGATGCATGGCATCGAAACGGTCCATGGAGCTCCGCATTGTTGATGTTCATTGAACAGACAAACCCATCAAAGCCCATTTATTCGTCAGGCGTCAATTGCCATGATGAACCCACCCCCATCAGAGGATCACCGCATGAACCCGTCATCCCGTTCCGCTATCGTCACAGGGGCTTCCCGGGGCATTGGCCGCGCCATTGCCTTGCGGCTGGCCGCCGATGGTTTCCAGGTGGTCATCAATTATGCCGGCAACACGGCGAAGGCCCAGGAGGTAGTCGCGGCCATTCAGGCCAGTGGTGGCCAGGCCGTGGCCGTGCAGGCGGATGTCAGCCAACCCGATGATGTGCAGCGCCTGTTCGCCAGCACCCAGCAGGCGTTCGGTGGCGTCGATGTGGTAGTGCACAGTGCGGGGGTGATGGCGATGGCGCCGATCGCCACCGACAGTCTCGACGCCTTCGACCGCATGCTGCACGTCAACCTGCGTGGGGCGTTTCTGGTGCTGGCCGAGGCGGCGCGGCACGTACGCGACGCAGGGCGGGTGATTGCCCTCTCCAGCAGCGTGATCGCCAAATCATTTCCGCAGTACGGGCCCTATATCGCGTCCAAGGCGGGTGTGGAGGGCCTGGCGCGGGTGCTGGCCAACGAGCTGCGTGGCCGCCGCATCAGCGTCAATGCCGTAGCGCCCGGGCCGGTGGGAACCGAGCTGTTCCTGGAAGGCAAGAGCGCAGAGCAGATCGCTCAGTTGGGCCGTGCGGCGCCATTGGAGCGGCTGGGTGAACCTGAGGATATCGCCGCGGTGGTGGCGTTTCTGGCCGGGCCCGATGGCGGCTGGGTGAATGGGCAGGTAGTGCGGGCCAATGGTGGCTTTGCCTGATACCTGCCGAGTCTCGCCCTACACCCAGGTCCTCATTGCCTGGCCGGCGCGGCAACGGCCGGGTCGTCCGGGTTGATGCCGTTCAGCTCGGCCAACAAGTGTGCCGCCTGTCCAGCCTGGCCCTGTTCCTGATAATACTGCGCCAGCGTCAGGCGCACCTCACGGTTGCCCGGTTGCTCCAACCACTGCCTGAGGCTGACCACGGCGGGTAGAAAGCCGGGGTCGCGCGCAGTAATTGCGGACCGCCGACAAGATCACCCGGGGCAACTGGAAAAGTGCCACGCAAGAGTGAATCGTTAGTGTGCTTATTACTGCCGAAAAGTTCGGGGGTGTAATAGTCCTGGATATTCAGGCCGGGCGCCAGATTCAGCGGGTTGTTGCTCTTGTTGGCTGTTTCGGCATTGTCGGCCAGGGCAGAGTGGGCAGTGCACAATGCCGCGCCGAACATGAGCGCAGTGTACATCGTGGATTTGTCCATCACGGGCTCCAGGCCGTTATAGAAAATGCGGGCGTTCCACTGCTTGAGGTGCCGCGAATAGACACTAGCAGGTGACGGCGAGGTTGCAGGGGGAGCACGGACGGGGTGGGCTAATTATGCAACGAGCCTGGCGAACATACCGGGCGGGCCGCGTTGCCAGGCGTCCACGCCCTTGAGCGCGCTACGGGCTGGGCCCTGCGCGAAAGGGCAAGACTTCCCGCGTGAAAAACCGGATAATGCGCGCCATTTTGTTTCGCTCGGTTATGGTAATTCCCGCATGGAAATCAAGGTCAACTTTCTCGACAACCTCCGGCTTGAAGCCAAGTTCGATGACTTCACGGTGGTGGCCGACCAGCCTATCCGCTATAAAGGCGATGGCTCTGCACCGGGGCCATTTGATTACTTCCTGGCATCGTCGGCACTGTGCGCGGCTTACTTCGTGAAGTTGTACTGCGAGACCCGCAATATCCCAACCGACAATATCCGCTTGTCGCAGAACAATATTGTCGACCCGGAAAATCGTTATAACCAGATTTTCAAGATTCAAGTCGAGTTGCCGGCGGATATTTCTGCCAAGGACCGTCAGGGTATCTTGCGTTCCATCGACCGTTGCACCGTGAAGAAAGTCGTGCAGACCGGGCCCGAGTTCATTATCGAGGAAGTTGAAAACCTCGACGCCGATGCCCAGGCATTGTTGATGCTGAATGCCGATTCCCAGGCCAGCACCTTCATCGCCGGCAAGGACCTGCCCCTGGAGCAGACCATCACCAACCTGTCGGGCATTCTGGCCGGGTTGGGCATGAAGATCGAGATCGCCTCGTGGCGCAATATCGTCCCCAACGTGTGGTCGTTGCACATCCGCGACGCACAGTCGCCGATGTGCTTCACCAACGGCAAGGGCGCCACGAAGGAGGGCGCGCTGGCCTCGGCCCTGGGCGAGTTCATCGAACGCCTCAACTGCAACTTCTTCTACAACGATCAGTTCTGGGGCGAGGACATCGCCAACGCGCCATTCGTGCACTACCCCGACGAGCGCTGGTTCAAGCCTGGCCGCAAGGATGCCTTGCCCAAGGACATTCTCGACGAGTACTGCCTGGCTATCTACAACCCCGACGGCGAGCTGCGTGGCTCGCACCTGATCGACACCAACTCGGGCAACGAAGAGCGCGGCATCTGCTCGCTGCCGTTCGTGCGCCAGTCGGACGGCGAGGTGGTGTACTTCCCCTCCAACCTGATCGAGAACCTGTACCTGAGCAACGGCATGAGCGCCGGCAACACCCTGGCCGAAGCGCAGGTGCAGTGCCTGTCGGAGATTTTCGAGCGCGCGGTGAAGCGTGAGATCCTCGAGGGCGAGATCACCCTGCCGGATGTGCCCCAGGAGGTGTTGGCCAAGTTCCCCGGTATTCTCGCCGGCATCCAGGGCCTGGAAGAGCAGGGCTTTCCGGTGCTGGTCAAGGATGCATCGCTGGGCGGTGAATTCCCCGTGATGTGCGTGACCCTGATGAACCCGCGCACCGGCGGTGTGTTTGCTTCGTTCGGCGCCCACCCAAGCTTTGAAGTGGCGCTGGAGCGCAGCCTCACCGAGCTGCTGCAAGGCCGCAGTTTCGAGGGCCTGAACGACCTGCCGCAGCCGACCTTCGAAAGCCAGGCCTTGATGGAGCCGAACAACTTCGTCGAGCACTTCATCGATTCCAGCGGTGTGGTGTCGTGGCGTTTCTTCAGCGCCAGGTCGAACTTCGAATTCGTGGAGTGGGATTTCTCCGGCAAAGGCGAAAACTCCAACGCCGAGGAAGTCGAGACGCTGATGGGCATCCTCGAAGGCCTGGGCAAGGAAGTCTACATGGCGGTCTACGATCAGTTGGGCGCCACCGGCTGCCGGATTCTGGTGCCGGACTATTCGGAGATCTACCCGGTCGACGACCTGATCTGGGACAACACCAACAAGGCGCTGTTCTTCCGTGAAGACATCCTCAACCTGCACAGCCTGGACGATGATGAGCTGCAGGCGTTGGTCGAGCGCCTGGAAGAGAGCGAGCTGGACGAGTACACCGATATCACTACGCTGATCGGTATCGCGTTCGACGACAACACCGCGTGGGGGCAGTTGACTGTCCTGGAGTTGAAGCTGCTGATCCACCTGGCGCTCAAGCATTACGATGAAGCCAAGGAGCTGGTGGAAATGTTCCTGCAGTACAACGACAACACGGTGGAGCGAGGCCTGTTCTACCAGGCCTTGAACGTGGCGCTGGAAGTGGAGCTGGACAGCGACCTGGACATGGCCGATTACGAAGTCAACTTCCGCCGCATGTTCGGTGGCCCGCGCATGGATGCGGTACTGGGTTCGGTGGACGGTAGCGTGCGCTTCCATGGCCTGACGCCCACCAGCATGAAGCTGGAAGGGTTGGAGCGCCACCAGCGCTTGATCGACAGCTACAAGAAGCTGCACGCGGCGCGCGCGCGGGCTGCTGGCCTGACAGGCTGACGACAGCGCCGCAGTCGCCTGTGGGGCCGAGCTTCGGCTGGCCCCACAGGCGGCCATGGCGGTACGGCAGAGACCCAGGCATAGTGCGTGAACGGCCTTGCCCATCTGCCCGGGTGGCCTGGGAGCGTTCCATGAGCCTTCGATCGCTGATTGGCACTGTCCTGCTGAGCACTGCGCTGTTCAGCCATTCAGGCCGGCTGCAAGCAGCCGAGTACACCACCGTCAACCCGGCCGCCAGCACCCTGAGCTTCACCTTCAACCAGATGGGTTCGCGGGTGTACGGCACCTTTGCCCGCTTTGTCGGCACCCTCGATTTTGACACGGCCCACCCCGATACCGCCCATGCGGCGCTGACGATCGAGCTCAACAGCATCGATGCCGGCAGTGATGACGCCAATCGCCAGTTGCAAACCCCAGCCTGGTTCGACACGGCGAATTACCCGGTGGCTACCTTCGAGTCCAGCCGAGTCGAAGACCTGGGTGAGCAACGCTACCGGATCACGGGCAATCTCACCCTGCGCGGCATCACCCGTGAGGTCAGCGTGCCGGTGCTGCTGAAATCGGAGGGAGGCATCGGCATCTTCGACGGTGAGTTGGTGGTCAAGCGCAGCGCGTTCAGCATTGGCGCGGGCGAGTGGGCCGACACCGTGGTATCCGATGACATCGAAATTCGCTTTCGCATGGTAGCGCCGCAGCACTGAGCGCGCGGTGCAGCCTTCCCGAGCTTCGCCCGGTCCCACAGGTGGACCGTATCCAAACAGCCTCCGCGAACCTGTGTGGGACCGGGCGCCAGCTCGGGAAAAGGACGGCGCGGTGGGCAGGGTTGTACGTGGTACTGCCTTCCCGAGCTTCGCCCGGTCCCACAGGTGGACCGTATCCAAACAGCCTCCGCGAACCCGTGTAGGACCGGGCGCCAGCTCGGGAAAAGGACGGCGCGGTGGGCAGGGTTGAACGCGGTGTTGCCTTCCCGAGCTTCGCCCGGTCCCACAGGTGGACCGTGTCCAAACAGCCTCCGCGAACCCGTGTGGGACCGGGCGCCAGCTCGGGAAAAGGACGGCGCGGTGGGCAGGGTTGTACGCGGTGCTGCCTTCCCGAGCTTCGCCCGGTCCCATAGGTGGACCGTGTCCAAGCAGCCTCCGCGAACCTGTGTGGGGCCGGGCGCCAGCTCGGGAAAAGGACGGCGCGATCGGCAGGGTTTTACGCGGTGCTGCCTTCCCGAGCTTCGCCCGGTCCCACAGGTGTACCGTATCCAAACAGCCTCCGCGAACCTGTGTGGGACCGGGCGCCAGCTCGGGAAAAGGACGGCGCGGTGGGCAGGGTTGTACGCGGTGCTGCCTTCCCGAGCTTCACCCGGTCCTGCAGGGGACCGTGTTCGGGCAGGCTCCGCGACCCGCTGTGGGCGGGGCGATGCGGTGGGTGTCAGGTTGGCGCCAACCTCGACAACGCTGCGGCGCAACAGGCCTGCAGGATTTCATCCGCTAGCGCCGAGTCGTCCGGGCAAGCCCTGGAGAGCATCACGGCACCCACCAGTTGCGCCATGGCGTCGATCCGCCTGGCCCGCGCCTCTGGCCCATCCACTTCAGCTACCGCCGCCAACTGGCGTTCGATGCCATCGGCAAATACCTGCTTTACCTCGTCGGGCTGGCGACCGGCGTCGGCGGACAGCGCCGCCATTACGCAGCCATCCCCAGGCGAGTCCCGGTGCTCCCGCGACAGGTATTGGCACACCAGGGCGCTGCGTTCGGCCTGTGACGTACGGGCTTCCATCTGCGCGATGCCACAGGCGGCTGCTTCCGTCATCAGGGCCGCCTTGGACGTGAAATGTTTGTAGAAACCGCCATGGGTGAAGCCGGCCGCATTCATCAGGTCGGCCACGCTGACCCCGTCGTAGCCGCGTTCGCGGAACAGGGTGGCGGCGGTTTCGACGATATGCGCGCGGTTTGCCTGCACCTGCGCTTTGCTGACCTTCATGTTCAAGCTCACAAAATTATTGCCAGGATGCGTTCATCATACATTGATGTCGTTCAACATCAAAATGCTTGACGGTTTAGATTGTGGTCATCATCATAAGTCCATGCCTTACCCCCCATGTCCATTTGGAGCAACACCCATGAGCAAGCTTCCTGCGGTTCTGATCACCGGCGCTTCCAGCGGCATTGGCGCTACCTACGCCGAGCGTTTCGCCCGACGTGGCCATGACCTGGTATTGGTGGCCCGCGACAAGGCGCGCCTGGACGTGCTCGCCGCGCAACTGCGTGAAGCAGGTGCCATCAGCATCGACGTGATTCAGGCCGACCTCACCCAACCCGATGACCTGGCCAGGGTGGAGCAGCGTCTGCGGGAAGATACGCGCATCGGTGTGCTGATCAACAACGCCGGCGTAGGCCAGCCCGGTGGCTTCCTGCAACAGACGGCCGCCAGCATCGATGGCCTGGTCGGCCTCAACATCACCGCGCTGACCCGGCTGGCGGCGGCCATCGCTCCAAGGCTGGCCCAGGCGGGCGAGGGCGCTATCGTCAACATTGGTTCGGTGGTGGGTTTGGCGCCGGAGTTGAACATGTCCGTGTATGGGGCGAGCAAGGCCTATGTGCTGTTCCTGTCTCAAGGCTTGCAACTTGAGCTGGGGCCCAAAGGGGTCTACGTCCAGGCGGTGCTGCCGGCCGCCACCCGTACCGAGATCTGGGAGCGCTCGGGCATGGACATCGATGCACTGCCGGAAGTGATGGAGGTCGGTGACCTGGTGGATGCGGCCCTGGTCGGTTACGACCGTCGCGAATGGGTGACCATCCCGCCGCTGCATGTCGCCGAGCGTTGGGACGCGCTGGATGGGGCGCGCCGGCTGTTGTTGTCGGACCTGCGCCAGGCGCAGCCGGCCGAGCGTTATCGCACCGCCGATTGACCTCGGACGAGAGCGAAAGATCAGGCTGTGGAGACCGGCCTGCCAGTGAGCTGTTCAGGGCTTGAAAGCTCGCTGGCAAGCCAGCTCCCACAGCATGAAATCCTGCCGTGGTATCAGCTGCCCGGCGAGCAGTTCAGCCCACCCGTGTTGGTCGCCAGCACTTCCTGGTGACGGCGCAACTGCAGGCTGACCTTGTCGGCTATGCGCTGTTCATGGATGTTGTACACCTCGCCATCCTTGAATTGCGCGTACTCGATCTTGGCGTAGCAGAATTGCATTTTACCATTGGGGTCGCGTCGCTCGACGATGACCACCAGGTCGTGCGAGCCGGCCGGGATCTTGAAGGTCCTGCCATCTTCCGTGGTCTTGCCATCCAGTTTTTGCCCGAGCACCTCATCCTGGTTGTCGTGGCTGAAACGCACCACGGAAAAATCCGGCCCGGGGTTGGGCGGCGGGGTGGCACAGGCGCCGAGGGACAGGGTCAGGGCGCAAAGAACGGCTTTGGCTGGGCGCGTCGTTTTCAGCATGGGCACTTCCTTTTTTCTTTTGTGGGCAGGTAACTACGTGAGCGTAGCAGTGGCCGCAAGGCCGCGTCGCGCTTCACGCGTTTTGCCGGGTGTACCGCAGCGCCCTGGACTCGGCCGCAGGGGCCATGCCTACGCGGTCTGTACGTCCTGAAGGCTCGTCCAGAAGCGCTCGCCATGATCCCCCAACGGCATCCGCGGCCGAAACACGCGGATCTGCGCGGAGATGTTCTGCAGCCCGTTGCCCACGGCCACCAACCGTCCCTGTGCCACCTCCTGCGCAGCAAGAGTCTCTGGCAGCCAGGCTACCCCCTTCGCTTGCAGCGCCATGGACAACAGCACCGCTGCCAGGTGCGAGCTGAACACGGTTTCCAGCCTTGGGTGGTCGGGGTGTGCATGCAGGTGGGAGGCAACGATGCGGCCCAGGCCCGATTCGGCCGTGTAGGCCAGGAACGGGATGCGCTGGGCAGTGTCCAGCTCCGGTGACTGCAACGCCAGCAAGGCATCATTGCCAATGACTTTGCTCTCGAACTGCAGGCTGTCGAAGCGCGGCGGTACCCCCGGGTGCTGGTGGCAGATCAGGAACTGCACCTCGCCGCTGAGCAGCAGTTGTTCGCACGCAGCCATGTTGTCCGAGTGCAGGCTGATGCCTTCCAGCGGCGTACCGTTTTCCACCGCCCTGATCCAGGCGGGGAAGAAGGTGAAGGACAGCGAATGGGTGGCGGCGAAGTGCAGGGTTCTGCTCGCCTTGCCGGCCACCTGCTGAACATCCGCGCGCATCTGGTACAGGCGCCGGGTCAGCTCGCGAGCGTTGTCGAGCATGCTTCTGCCAGCCTCGGTCAAGGTCGCGCCCTGAGGTGTGCGCACGAACAGCTCAACCCCCACCCAGCTTTCCAGCGCGCGGATACGGCGGCTGAACGCGGGTTGGGTGACGTGCCGCAACTGCGCCGCCCGCGAGAAGTTCTCGCTTTCAACCAGGGCGTTGAAGTCTTCCAGCCACAGCAGTTCCATGGGTGATGCCTTGTGCGCATAGGGTGCCCCCATTAATAGCATTGGCTCGATTTTCCCGTCCAGCCGTAGAGTCCCTCTGGCAACCACCTGTGACACCAGGCACAACAATCAGAGAGGACGCTTTCCATGCGCATCGTCGAAATCCGTGAGAAGACGGTTTCCATTGCATCGCCCATTGCCAATGCCTATATCGACTTTTCGAAAATGACCTGCTCGGTGGTCGCGGTGATAACCGACGTGATCCGCGACGGCAAGCCAGTGATCGGCTACGGCTTCAACTCCAACGGCCGCTATGGCCAGGGCGCGCTGATGCGCGACCGCTTCCTGGCACGCATCAGCGAGGCGGACCCTGACTCGCTGGTGGACCAGGCCAACGATAATCTGGACCCGTTCGCCATCTGGAAAACCCTGATGACCAACGAGAAGCCTGGCGGCCACGGCGAACGTTCGGTGGCGGTGGGCACCCTCGACATGGCGGTGTGGGACGCGGTGGCGAAAATCGAGGGCAAGCCCTTGTATCGGCTGCTGGCCGACCGTTACCGCAACGGCGTGGCAGACGACAAGGTCTGGGTGTATGCGGCAGGCGGCTACTACTACCCCGGCAAGGACCAGAGCAAGCTCCAGGCCGAAATGCAGAGCTACCTGGACCGCGGCTACGACGTGGTCAAGATGAAAATCGGTGCCGCGCCGCTGGCCGAAGACCTGCGCCGTATCGAGGCCGTACTGGAAGTCGTGGGCGATGGCCGCCGTCTGGCGGTGGATGCCAATGGCCGCTTCGACCTGCCCACTGCGCTGGCCTACGCCGAGGCGATCAAGCCCTACAACCTGTTCTGGTACGAGGAAATCGGCGACCCGCTGGACTATGCCTTGCAAGCCGAGCTGGCCAACCACTACGCGTTGCCCATGGCGACCGGCGAGAACCTGTTCTCTCATCAGGATGCGCGCAACCTGCTGCGTCATGGCGGCATGCGCCCCGACCGTGACTACCTGCAATTCGACTGTGCGCTGTCCTACGGCCTGGTGGAGTACATGCGTACTCTTGACGTGATGAAGGAGCTGGGCTGGTCATCGCGTCGGGTCGTACCCCATGGCGGCCACCAGATGTCCCTGAACATCGCCGCCGGGCTGCACCTGGGTGGCAATGAGTCCTACCCGGATGTGTTCCAGCCGTTCGGCGGTTTCGCCGACGGCATTCGCGTGGAGAACAGCTACGTGGGCCTGCCGGATATTCCCGGCGTGGGTTTTGAAGCCAAATCGGCGCTGTACCAGGTGATGCGCGAACTCGGCGAAGGCTGATCGCGTCTGCTTCCAGGCGGCCCCAGCTCGGGGTCGCGCTTGTCCTCATACAAAAACAACAGTGAGGTACAACCCATGAACATGGCCACGCGCTGGTACAAGCTTCTGTACGTGCAGGTACTGATCGGCATCCTTGTCGGCGGCGCCATCGGCTACCTGGTGCCGGAGTTCGGCGCCAAGTTGCAACCGCTCGCCGATGGCTTCATCAAACTCATCAAGATGCTGTTGGCGCCCATCATTTTCGGTACCGTGGTGGTCGGGATCGCCAAGATGGGCAGCATCAAGGAAGTAGGGCGCATTGGTGGCAAGGCGCTGCTTTATTTCGAAGTGGTCTCCACCATCGCCCTGGTGATCGGCCTGGTGGTGGTCAACATCATGAAGCCTGGCGTTGGCATGAACATCGACGTGGGCACCCTCAACGGCGAGGCCATCAAGGGGTATGCCCAGGCCGCCCAGGACCAGGGCGGTGCTATCAATTTCTTCATGAATATCATCCCCACGACCTTTGTAGACGCCTTCGCCAAGGGCGCCATGCTGCAGGTCATCTTCATTTCGGTACTGCTGGGCGTTGCCCTGGTGCAGATCGGTGCACCGGCGGCACCGTTGATCAACGTCATCGACCTGCTGTTGCAAGGGCTGTTTCGCATCGTGGCGATGGTGATGCGCCTGGCGCCCCTCGGTGCGGGGGCAGGCATGGCTTTTACCATCGGCAAGTACGGCATCGGCACGCTGCTTTCCCTGGGCCACCTGATGCTGGCGCTGTACCTCACCACGTTGCTGTTCATCGTCGTGGTGCTGGGCACCGTGGCGCGCTGGTCCGGCGTTCCGTTATTGACCTTTCTGCGCTACTTCAAGGACGAGATTCTCGTCACCCTGGGTACCTGCTCCACTGAAGCGGTGCTCCCGCGCATGATGATCAAGCTGGAAAAGCTTGGCTGCCGCAAATCGGTGGTCGGCATGGTGCTGCCCACCGGCTACACCTTCAACTCCGATGGCACCTGTATCTACCTGACCATGGCGGCGATCTTCGTGGCGCAGGCCACCAACACCCCGCTGACCCTGGCGGACCAGTTGGTGGTGCTGGGGGTGTTGCTACTTACCTCCAAGGGCTCTGCCGGTGTGGCCGGGGCGGGGTTCGTCACACTGGCAGCGACGCTGTCGGTCATTCCGGACATCCCGCTGGTAGGGCTGGTGCTGTTGCTGGGGGTGGACAGGTTTCTCAATGAGGCACGCGCGGTCACCAACTTGCTCGGCAACGGCATCGGCACCCTGGCCATCGCCAAGTGGGAAGGGGCGCTGGACCGGTCCATGGCGGACCGGGAGATTGCCCTGATGAACAACCCGGTGGTGGCGCCTGACACGCCAACGGTCAAGGTGGGTAGCGGGCTCTGATCGGGGTCAACCTGGGCCATCGCGGCGCCGGCTTCCCGAGCTTCACCCGGTCTCACCTGTCGCAGGTTGATCAGGAGCCGGCGGTATAGGTGAACAATTACAGTGGCTCGGAAAGTCCTTGAAGCGCGGCGCCCTTGAAATGTTTCTGCAACGCCTGAGGCGGCTGCCCGAAGGCCCTGAGAAAGGCCTGTCGCAGCCGTTCCCGGTCACCAAAGCCGGTTTCCCGGGCAATCACTTCCACGGGGTGGCGGCCGGTTTCCATCATGGCGCGGGCGGCCTCTACACGCAGTGATTCGATGGCCTTGGCAGGGGTGCGTCCGGTTTCCTCGCGAAATACCCGGCTGAACTGGCGCGGGCTGAGGCGCGCCACGGCGGCCAGGGACTCCACCGACAGCTCATCGCGCAGGTTTTCCCGGGCGTAGCCCAGGGCCAACTGCACGCGGTCGGATTTGGGGTCCAGTTCCAGCAGGGCGGACAACTGCGACTGCTCGCTGCCACGGCGTTGGGCGATGACCAGCTTGCGCGCCACCTGCCGCGCGAGGTCACCGCCCAGATCGTTTTCCACCATCGCCAAGGCCAGGTCCAGGCTGGCGCTCATGCCAGCGCCGGTCCACACCTGGCCATCGATGACGAACAACTTGTCTTCGTCGAGGTCGATATCCGGATAGCGCTTGCGGAAAGTCGGCACGTGCAGCCAGTGAGTGGTCGCACGCTTGCCGGCCAGCAGTCCGGCCTCAGCCAGCACGAAGATGCCCATGCACAACGCCACGACCCGTCGCGATTGGGTCGCCGACGCCTTGACCCGTGCCGGCAGGCTGGCTTCCGGCAGGCGGAAATCCAGGTAGCCGCTGACGATCAGCGAGTCATAGCCCTCGGGCCGCAGCGGCACCGTGTTCACCGAGAACCCTTGGGACGACATGACCGGGCCGCCGGTTTCGGAGACCAGGTGGAACTCGTAGGCCGGCTCGCCGCGCAGCAGGTTCGCGCACTCGAATACCGAACCGACCGACAGGCCGAGGGGCTGGAAGTTGGGGTAAACGACAAGGGCAACGCTGTGCATGGCGGCTTTCCGGGTGGCGGCAATCGGCCGATTGTGGGTGACGCCCGGTGCGCTGGCAATGGCTTTATAGTCGGCCATTGATGTCCGAAATCCTTGCGGATTCGACATTGTCGGCTGGCTACCCCAGCCCTACCATGAACCCACGTTTTATCACTTTGCGAGGAAGCAGCGATGAAAGTACTGATGGTTTTGACCTCACACGACCAACTGGGCGACACCGGCCGCAAAACCGGTTTCTGGCTCGAAGAGTTCGCGGCCCCGTATTACACCTTCAAGGACGCCGGTGCCGACATCGTCCTGGCCTCGCCAGCCGGTGGCCAGCCGCCGCTGGACCCGAAAAGTGACGAACCGGACTTCCAGACCGAGTTCACCCAGCGCTTCAAGGCCGACCCTGCGGCCCAGCAGGCACTGGCCAGCACCGTGAAACTGGACAGCGTCAACGCCCAGGACTTCGATGCCGTGTTCTACCCGGGCGGCCACGGCCCGTTGTGGGACCTGGCGGAGTCGCCGGTGTCCATCGCCCTGATCGAAGCGTTCGAGCGCGCAGGCAAACCCATTGCCTTCGTCTGCCACGCCCCTGGCGTACTGCGCCATGTCAAGGCGGCCAATGGCGAGCCGCTGGTCAAGGGCCGGCGCGTGAGTGGCTTCACCAACTCGGAAGAAGAGGGTGTTGGCCTGACCGACGTGGTGCCGTTCCTGGTTGAAGACGAGTTCAAGAAGCTCGGGGCGGTGTACGAAAAAGGCCCTGATTGGCAGTCGTTCCTGGTGGAAGACGGCCTGCTGATCACCGGCCAGAACCCGGGCAGCTCCGAGGCGGTGGCTGAGGCATTGGTCAAACGCCTGGCGTGAATACCGCCGCAGGTCTGGGACCGGGCGGGCATGCCGCCGGGTCCTGCCTGCGAGCGCGGGTCAGGCCAACGACTCCCGGGTAATGTCTTGCACCGACCTGGCCCCGGTCAACACCATGGCCACGCGCATTTCCTTTTCAATCAGCTCCAGCAAGTTGCGCACCCCGGCACCGCCCGCGACCGCCAGTGCGTAGACGAACGCGCGGCCCAGCAGCACGGCGTCCGCGCCCAGGGCGATCATGCGCACGATATCCAGGCCGCTGCGGATGCCCGAGTCCGCCAGAATCGACAGCTGGCCTTTCACCGCGTCGGCGATGGCGGGCAGGGCACGGGCGCTGGACAGCACCCCATCGAGCTGGCGGCCGCCATGGTTGGACACCACGATGCCGTCGGCGCCGAACGCCACGGCGTCGCGGGCGTCCTGAGGGTCGAGGATGCCCTTGATCACCATCGGCCCTTGCCAGTATTCGCGTATCCATTCCAGGTCTTTCCAGGAAATGGACGGGTCGAAGTTGTTGGCCAGCCAGCCGATGTAGTCAGCAAGCCCGGTGGGGTTGCCCCGGTAGGTGGAGATGTTGCCGAGGTCATGGGGGCGGCCCAGCAGGCCCACATCCCAGGCCCACGCTGGGTGAGTGACCGCCTGCAGCATGCGCCGGGCGGCGGCGTTGGGGCCGCTCATGCCCGAATGGGCGTCGCGGTAGCGGGAACCCGGCACCGGCATGTCCACGGTGAATATCAGGGTGGTGACGCCGGCAGCGCGCGCACGTTCGAGCGCGTTCTTCATGAAGCCACGGTCCTTGAGCACGTATAGCTGGAACCACATGGGACGCTGGATGGCCGGGGCGACTTCCTCGATGGGGCACACCGACACGGTGGACAAGGTAAAGGGAATGCCCCGTGCCTCGGCCGCCTGCGCGGCTTGCACTTCACCGCGGCGGGCGAACATGCCGGCCAGGCCAATGGGGGCCAGGGCGGCGGGCATCGCCAGGGTTTCGCCGAACAGGCGGGTTTCCAGGCTCAGTTCCGACATGTTGCGCAGCACCCGCTGGCGCAGGGCGATGTCGGCCAGGTCATCGACATTGCGCCGCAGGGTGCGCTCGGCGTAGGCGCCGCCATCGAGGTAGTGGAAAAGGAACGGCGGCAGCTTGCGCTGAGCGGCGGCGCGGTAATCGGTTGAAGCGGAAATGATCATGGAAGGGGCGTTCTCTCACCGGGCAGGAACAGCGCGCATGGCGGCCAGTGGCGAGAAGGGTAGTCCATGTGAGACCGGGCGCAAGCCGCGGTCCCACTGGGTTGCCATGGCCCTGTAGCGGACCCGGCCGCGTCATGACGCCGCGCAGTATCAGATACGCCGCATGCAACGCCCCGCAGCCGCTGCGACGGTCACGGGTAGCCCGCCACCTTGTTCAGCCGCGCCAGGGCATGGTCGTACATGCGGTTGCGGCGGTGCCCCTGGGCATAGCCGCCACAGGCGGCCACGGTGCCGGCCTGGATGTGGTCCAGGTAACGAAACAGGCGGCGGGGCGAAATGCTTGCCACCGCCAGGCCCGCTTCGAGCATGCGGTCCTGGAGGGTATAGCCGGGCACCCGGTCGTCCATGCAGAAGTGCAACCCGCGCTGCTTCATCACCTTGGCATTCCACAAGGTACAGAAACTTTTCAGATACACTTCTTTCCACGGTTTTGGATCACGCCCGGGCAAACCGGCCGCACGTACCAACCGGCGATAGTGATGTTTGCAATAACGCGAGGTAACACGCCACGCTGTTCGCGCAAGGCCTCGATCAAGTTGCTCGACACAACCGGCGGCAACAGTGTTTTCATTGCGTGTGCATTCATTCAGTAACAGCTGGAATACTGAATTGTCGTATATAAATGTATCCGTATGCATAAGCAGTATATGGTCGGTATCAATACGCTCAAGGATCATGTCCAACGCCTTGCCATGGGCAATGTGCCCGGGCTCGCCCGCAGCGGGCACGCGTTCGATGAGGTTGATCCAGTCCAGGCTGCGCAGGTAGGCCGTGCTGGCGTCGGCGGAACCGTTGTCCACGACCCACACGGGTACGTCCAGGCCCCTCAGTTGCTCGCGTAGCAGTTCCAGGCAGTTGCGGGTGAGCTCGGCGGTCCTGTAGTTGACCATGGCGATACTGAAGCGCGGTGGGGTCGAAGCAGGCTGAGTACGGTGCATAAGCGTTGCCTTGATACTCTGGCAGAAGTTAAGTCAAATTGAATGAAGTAACTATCGCGTCGGCAGCGTGAAAATTTCGTCAGGGTTTGTGCAATAAAATGTTTGAATGCCGGATGAAATGTAAAACCATGTAAAGTGATGTTTCGATTTGTTTCGATAGTCTTGAAACATCAGGTGGATGAGCAAATGCGATTGCTCATCCACCGTTCTGTCAGAACGTGGTGCGCAGGCCGACTTCGATGCTGCGTCCCGGTGCCGGGGCGGTGTCGCGCAGGATGGAACTCGCGTAGCGGACGGTCTGGTTGGTAAGGTTTTCACCCTTCACGAACGCCAGCCACTGGCTCTGGCCAACGCTGAACCGGTAGCCAGCGCTGGCGCCCAGGGTGGTGTAGCCGTCCGTGCCGGTTTCATTGGCGGGTACGCGGTGCTGGGCGCTGGCGTGCTGCACGTCCAGGCGCGCCTGCCAGTGGTCTTTCTCCCACAGCAGGCCGCTGTTCAGGCGCAGCGGGGCGATGCGTGGCAGGTCTTCGCCATTGTCGAGGTTCTTGGCCCGGGTGTAGTCGCCCGACAGCTCCAACGCCCACTTGCCGAAGGCATTTTCACCCAGGGCCCAATGGTCCTGGGCCTCGATACCCGCGAACCGTGCGCGTACCCCCGAATAGGTGTATTCGGGGATCCCGCTGGCGTCTTCCTCGCCCTCGTCGTTGAGAGTATGGCCGGTGCCCAGCAGGCCGATGTAATTGGAGAAGTGGCTGTAGAACACACCCACGCTGCCTGTGTGCACGCCGTTGTCGAAGCGCAGGGCCAGGTCGCTGGACACCGCCTTTTCCTTGGCCAGGCTGGCGTCGCCGACTTCATAGGTGCCTGTGGCCACATGGGCACCGTTGGCATACAGCTCGTAGAAGGTCGGGGCGCGCTCGGTGTAGGCCAGGGTGGCAGCCAGCGACCATACCGGCGTGAGACTGTACACGGCCCCTGATGACAGGCTGGCGGCGGTGAAGTCACTGCGCTTGTCGGCGGCTTCGAAGCGCTCGTTGCCCTGGGCATCGGGGGTGACGCGGGTATGTTCCAGGCGCCCGCCCAGGCTTAGTTTCAGGCGTTCGGTGGCTTGCCAGTCTTCGAGGATGAACAGCGCGGCCGAGTCGGTATCGGTCTGGGGCACGAAGGCCTCTTCGCCCAAGGCCTGGAACTGACTGCGGTTGACCTGCGCGCCAACCACGCCTTCCAGCGGGCCCAGGGGCTGATGACGGCCCTCGATGCGAGCTTCATAGCCCTTGTTCTTGAAGGTGGTGCCGACTTCGCCATCCTCGATTTCGCTGTGTTTGTAGTCGGTGTAGCCGGCGTTCACCTTGACTGACGTGAACGGGCCTTCAAGGTCGCGGATTTGCGAGGCAAACGCGTAGTGGTCCTGCTGCATGCGGATGCGTACGTCGTCCTCGGCGGGCGAACCGTAGTTGGCATCGTAGGTGCTGTAGGACAGGCCTGCGTAACCATGGTCCCAGGTGTAGGAGCCGCCGATGGCGCCGCCGTCCTGGCGGCCATCGCTGTTGGCCAGGCGGTGCTTGCCGCCGTTGTCATCGGCGTCCTCGGAGGCGCGCACGCTGGTGCTGTGGGCATAGCCGGGGATGCGCACGTCATTGAAGCTGCGGGCGTTGGCGTCCAGGTGCAGGGCGAAGGTGCCATCACCGGCTTCCAGCTTGCCGGCGCTGCTGCGGGTGGTGTCGGCGCCGCCATAGCGCAGTTCCCCGGCGCCATGAATGCCCTCGATGGCGTCGACGGGGATACGGTTGTCGAAGGTATTGACCACGCCACCGATGGCAGTGCCTCCATACAGCAACGCCGCCGGGCCGCGAACGATTTCCACGCGCTCGACGTTGACCGGGTCCAGCGGGACTGCGTGGTCGTAGGACAGCGAGGATGCATCCAGCGCACCCACACCGTTCTGCAACAGGCGGATGCGGTCGCCGTCCTGCCCCCGGATGATCGGCCGGCTGGCCCCGGGTCCGAAATAGGATGATGACACGCCAGGCTGGCCATTGAGGGTTTCGCCCAGGCTGCCTTTTTGCGCCAGGGTCAGGGTGTCGCCCGCCAGTACCGTGCTGGCGGCGGCCAGTTCGGTATTGCCC
>NZ_JAPYKM010000037.1:0-65512 GCF_029623465.1 Pseudomonas sp. RIT-To-2
CATCGTCAAGATTAAATTCCGAAACCCTCAGTTGCGAAAGCAGCTGGGGGTTTTGTCTATCTGGCGTTCGGCAGGGCTACCGCAGTGCTCCTGACGCGCCCTGGCTGGCGCCCACAAAAAAGCCCAACCTTCACAGGCTGGGCTTTTTCATGTTTCGAGCGTTCTGCCCGGGCTCAGCTTGAGCCTCAGTTGCTCTTGCTGTTGAGCTTGCGCAGCTCTTCATACGTCGCCGACTGCACGAACCAGAACCCCGAAACGATGCACCAACTCAACGTGCCCACCACGAAAGTCCCCACACCTACCAGGAAGCTGTTGAACAGCATCACGATTGCCGTGAGCCAGATAACGCCAAGGGCAATGTAGAGAACGGTGTTGTTGACGCTGATCACGAAATCTTTCATGACTATTCCTTTTGAATCATGACAATGGCCGCCTCCATGGCGTCCAAGGTCGGCCATCATATGGCCATCCTTGCCCCATGGCCAGTCCGGCAGATCACACCAATGCAGGTGGAGAATCTGCACGCGGTGGGCGCGGCCGCTTTCAGCGAAGAACACCTGAAGCAACTGGCAGACGGTTGAGCCTTGTAGTAGACCTGGCCCCGTCGATGCCCCCGCGGCCTGTCTGCTATCACGCGGTGCATGGGGGCCGTCGATGACAGGCCAAGCACCAGGCCACCCCGGTCACCAGCAACGCGATCGCGGCGCCTTCGTAGCCGTCGGGCCACCTCTGTTCCCACAGGAACCCGAACATGAGCGCCGCCAGCGTTTCAATCACCAGCACTTGACCACTGAGCGCCAACGGCAGGAGTCGGCTGGCCTGGTTCCAGCAAGCCCCGCCCACCACCGAAGACAACAGTGCCACGCCAGCGGCCACCAGGAAGAAATGTTGCCATTGGCTCGTGCCGTGCATACCCGCCTGAAAGCCCAATACCGGAACGGCCAGCACCAGTGACTGAGCGCCGGTGATGACACCTGTCAGCAGTGCCCAGTCATGGGAGGACACGGCAGTCACCTGCAGTCGCCGGGCATTGCTTACCGCGAACCAGCTCCATGTCACCAGTGCGCCTGCCGCGCATGCGATTCCCGCGATGCTCGCCAGTGTCTCGGGCCGCTGGCCATTGACCAGTGCATGCCAACTCATCAGCACGACGCCTGCGACAGCGCAGCAAAGCGAAGGGAAAAGTGTCCTCAGGGAAACGGCGTCTGCGTCCTTGCGACCCGCCAAGGTGACGAGTACCGGGATGAGCCCGACGATCAGCGACGTGGTCGCAATGCCCACCCACTGAACAGCAGTGCCCACCAATGAGTAGTAGACAAGGTTTCCGATCAGGCTGAGCCAGAAAAGTGATTGCCAGTCGGCGCGAGTGAGGGTGGCGCACACGCGCCGCCAACGAGGCAACAGCAGGGCTGCCGAGATTGCGCCATAACACAGGAACCTGATAACGGCGAATTGCAGGCCGCTCAACCCCGGGGTGAGCTGTGGGCCAAGGAAAATCACCCCCCAGCAAAGACCGGCGCACACCCCATAGCCGATACCCTTCAGCAACATTCGATCAGCCAACATCGCACCGCACTCCAGATTGCAAAGCTCGAAGTCTGAGGCAGTGCAGCCAGGCAATATTGTCGGAAACTGTCGGTTTTTTTACCCAGGCTGTTTTTGCATTTTACGGTAAGCGGCGGGGGTAGTGGCGCTCACACGTTGCATGGCTCGGGTCAGCGCTGCCTGGTCGGAAAAACCGGTACGCAAGGCAATCTCGGCAATCGGCAATGAGGTGCCCTGCAACCATCGCTGCGCTTGCTCGATACGCAGGTGGGTCAACCAGGCCTGCGGGCTCGTTGCGAACAATTGTCCAAATCGCTGGTGGAGTTGGCTCAGGCTCATGTTGGCTGCTTTCGCCATGCGCTCGTTGCTCCAGGCGGCGCCGGGGTTGGCACGCAGGCGGGCGATCAACTGTTCCATGGGGGTCGAAAAATGTGCCGCATCCGAGCCCATGGACGACAGCAGCAGGGGGGCCAGCTGGGCAGCGCCGGCAGCCAGTTGCTGATTACCTGTCAGCTCGGCGAATTCGATGAGCCGCCGGGTCGCAGGCGAGATAGGTACGTATATGCCCTTGGCCATGCGCGCTGTCTGGAGTGTTTCCAAGGTACTCGGCGCACAGTCCAATACCAGGAACCGGCCATCGGCTTGGGCGCTCTGCGAGTGCGTCGAGCCCGGCGACACGAATGCCGCCAATGACGGATCGATGTACCCACCGCGACCGTCCACGTCAATTTCCATTCGGCCACGAACCGGCAGCACCACTTGAGCAAAGTCATGGTGGTGGTGAGGGCTGTCTCGCTCGTAGCAGCGCAGTTCAAGGCTTGGAAACATAGGGCACCGTTCTACCCGTCTGGCGATCAACCGCCCAGGCGTGGGCAGGGATTCTACCACTGCCGATCAACTCACTGCGCCCCAAACACCGAATGCAGGATGTCATGGAGGTCGCGCCACGGCCGCTGGGCCGTCTCGCTTTTGGCAGGGCACGTGTCTGCATGCACGAAAGGCCTGTCCCTGTACCGCTTGTCCTGCGCCCTTCCACACTGTGCGCACTGCACGCTGTCTCCAACCAGTCTCCATGACGCGTTCCAGCTCCTGAGCTTCATCGGCCTGTCCGGCATGATGGTCGTCTCGGTAGTGGCAAGTTGCGATCATGACGCCTCGTGCGTGCATTGGATAGAGGCTCACTGCCCATTTCGTCGGACTGCAATGAGCCATGGCTGATGGCTCCTTTGTCAGCGCTGGATGAACGCCAGCAGGTCCGCGTTGATCGTTTCGGCGTCAGTGGTCGGCATCCCATGGGGCAAGCCCGGGTACGTTTTGAGGGTGCCATGCTTCAGGAGCCTGGCTGACAGCGGTGCCGAATCCGCGAAGGGAACGATCTGGTCGTCCTCGCCGTGCATGACCAGGGTGGGCACTTCAATGGCTTTCAGGTCTTCGGTAAAGTCGGTCTCTGAAAATGCCTTGATACAGTCGTAGTGAGCCTTGGCTCCCCCCATCATTCCCTGGCGCCACCAGTTTTCGATGATCCCCTGCGAGACCTTGGCCCCTGGGCGGTTGAAGCCATAAAACGGCCCTGTCGGAACATCCAGGTAGAACTGGGCGCGGCTGGCGACCAGCGCGGCGCGGAAACCATCAAACACTTCCAGAGGCAAGCCGCCCGGGTTTTTCTCCGACTGGACCATGACCGGAGGCACAGCGCTGATCAATACCGCCTTTGCCACCCGGCCTGGCTTGGCACGGGCAGCGTAACGCGCGACTTCACCGCCGCCGGTGGAGTGCCCGACATGGATCGCACCCTTGAGGTCCAGCGCGTCGGTCAGCTCGATGACGTCAGCGGTGTAGGTGTCCATTTCGTTGCCAGCCCAGGTTTGAGTGGAGCGCCCGTGGCCGCGTCTGTCGTGGGCAATGATCCGATACCCCTTCAGCAGGAAGAACATCATCTGGTTGTCCCAGTCGTCCGCGCTCAGTGGCCAACCGTGGTGGAAGACGATGGGCGTGGCGTCTTTCGGGCCCCAGTCCTTGTAGAAAATGACGGTACCGTCTTTGGTCGTGATCGAGTGCATGGCGCGGGTTCCTTGAGGTCGTGAAGTCAGGGAGTGCGTAGGTCGCAACGGTCCTGGCCGCGTCGGCGTCGCCTGGCCGCCAGAAGCCTAAAGAATGGCAGTGGCTTGGCGAAACGCCACCGTTTTCGGCATTGGGCGATGAAGGGGAGGCCAGCGTCATCGACCTGTACAGATCGTGACGTCATGGTAACGATACCTGCATGGCGAGAACGTTCTCAGGCGTTGCCGGGGCGTTTTTCCGGGGCTTGCCGCCGGGCCGATGAACACCGGGTATCGCGTCAATTCACACAGGGCTGTTAGCATCCCTTACCTTGTTCCTCGAACGTTATGAATATCGGTACCAAGATGATGGATGTGTCCCAGCCTGGCAGCCTGAAAAACCGTGGTTCGGTCACCTTGGGTGACGTGGCGCGCCTGGCCGGCGTGGCGCCGATGACCGTGTCGCGCTACCTCAACAGCCCGCAGGCCGTGAAGTCGGCGACCCGAGACAAAGTGCAACGTGCAATCGAGCAGACCGGTTACGTGCACAACCGCCTGGCGGGGGCCCTGAGGTCAAACCGCACGCGCCTGGTGGCCGTGGTCTTGCCCATGGTCACCAACCCCTTGTTCTCCGACACCTTCCAGGCCATCAGTACACGCCTCAGCGCCAGCGGCTATCAGGTGCTGCTGGGTGTCTCCGGGCATCAACGCGAGCAAGAGGAGGAGCTGCTGGAAGTCATCCTCAGCCGGCGGCCCGATGGCATCATCCTCACTGGTACCCTGCACACCCCGGCCTGCCGCAACCGGCTGCGGGTCAGTGGTGTACCCGTGGTGGAAACCTGGGACCTGAGCCCGGACCCTATCGACATGCTGGTGGGTTTTTCCCATGAGGATGCGGGTCGTGAAACCGCCCGCACGCTGTTTGCCCAGGGCTATCGCCGCTATGCCCTGTTGGCGGTGGACGACCCTCGCGGCCTGCGCCGCGCCGACAGTTTTCTCAAAGCATTGAAAGAACAGGGCATCACGGACGTGTGCAGCCATGTCTGGCCGGGCGCGCCCACGCTTGCCCTGGGGCGGGAAGGGTTAAGCAAGGTGCTGGAGCACAGCATGACCGGCCCGGCGCAGCCGCTGGCCGTGGTCTGTACTTCGGACACCATCGCCCATGGTGTGCTGACCGAGGCCGCCGCCCGGGGGCTGCAAGTGCCCTATGAGCTGGCGGTCATGGGCTTTGGCGACATGAATTTCGCTGCCCATACGTTTCCGCCGCTGTCGACGGTCAAGGTCGACGGCACGCTGATCGGTGATACGGCGGCGCAGATGCTGCTGCAACGCCTGGGCGGCGAGCAGGCGGTCCAGAGCCGAATAGACCTGGGCTTCAGCCTGGTCGAACGCGACAGCACGGCAACACGCGGCACATCGTAGCGCCACCCGTCCTTGGTAGGGCCGGCGCCAGCCCGGTAGACAGGCACCGCGGAATTTCAGGTGCTGCGCATGGCCCATTCCCGAGCTTCGCCCGGTCCCACCCCTGTCATCGCGGCCTTGTCGTTTGAAGAATTCTGGGTTATGTTCGATCAAAATGGTAACGATACCATTTGGAAGCGAACCGCCAGGAATCACAATAATGTCCAACATCACCTGCATCAGAACCTTGCGCCTGCCCGAACGCCCCAAGCTGATCTGGCTGGAAATCGAGACCGACGAAGGCCTCGTCGGCCTGGGCGAAACCTTCCGTGGCGCAGCCACTGTCGAGGCGGCGGTGCACGAGTTGATCGCCCCTGGCCTGATCGGCCGTGACGCCAGGCGGATCGAAGCCATTTCGCTGGAACTCACCAACCCCTACATTGGCTACCACAGCGCCAGCGCCGAAATTCGCGCCGCCAGCGCCGTGGACATCGCCCTCTGGGACCTGATGGGCCAGCGCCATGGCATTCCCATCCATGAAGCGCTGGGGGGCGCCTGCCGTGACCGCATCCGGGTGTACAACACCTGCGCCGGCTACGAATTCAATACCCAGCAGGGTGCCCGCCGCGAGATCACCGCGGCGGACCGGGCCCAGGGGCCCTACGATGACCAACTGGCCTTCAGTCGCGACGCCGGTGCCCTGGCCGTCAGCCTGGTGGAGGAAGGGTACACAGCCATGAAGATCTGGCCGTTCGACCGTTTCGCCCGCCAGGCAGGGGCCAACGGTATCAGCCTGGCCGAAGTGCGCCAGGGCTGCGAGGCCTTCCGCCAGATCCGCGAGGCCGTGGGCGACCGCATCGAGATCATGTGCGAGCTGCACAGCCTGTGGGACAGCACCGCTGCCTTGCGCATCTGCCAGGCCCTGGAAGAATTCGACCCCTACTGGGTCGAAGACCCCTTGTGCAAGATGGACGACGCCCAGGCGCTGGCCGACCTGCGCACCCGCACCCGGGTGCCTGTCTGTGCCAGCGAGACCCTGGGCGGCAGTGTCGCCTACCGGGACCTGCTCAATGCCGGCAGCCTGGACTACCTGATGCTGGACCTGGTGTGGTGCGGCGGGTTCACCGAGGCGCGCAAGATCGCCGCGCTGGCCCAGGCCTACAACAAACCGCTGGCGCCCCATGACTGCACAGGGCCCGTCGCCCTGTTCGCCGGCCTGCAACTGGGGCTTCACGCGCCCACCGCGGTGTTGCAGGAAGTGGTGCGGGCCTCGCTGTCTACCTGGTACGGCGAGCTGGTCACCCACTTGCCGCAAATCAACGCAGGGTTTGCCGAAGCGCCCGTGCGGCCTGGTCTGGGAACGGCGTTGCGGCCCGAGATCAAGCGGCGCCCCGATGCCATCATTCGGGAAACCCGTTACTGATTGACCACCGCTTTCCGGGATCGAGAACACAATGAAAAAAACAGATTCTCTTCGCCGCTTTATCGCCCAGCACCGCCGCTATGAGGTCATCGCGCTGCTGTTTCTGATGATGATCATCAACCAGGGCGACCGGGCCACCTTGTCGGTCGCCGGCGCCAGCGTTTCCGGGGAACTGGGCCTTAGCCATGGCGAGATGGGCTGGCTGTTCTCGGCGTTCGCCTGGGCGTATATGCTCCTGCAATTGCCGGGCGGCCTTGCCATCGACCGGTTCGGCAGCATCAAGGTGCTGGGCCTGGCGATCATTGCCTGGTCACTGTTCACCGCTGCTATCGGCAGCGTCGCACTGATGCCGGTGGGCGTGGCGTTCATTGCCGTGTTCGCCTTGCGCTTCCTGGTGGGCGTTGCCGAAGCACCGTGTTTTCCGGCCAACAGCAAGATTGTCTCGCTGTGGTTCCCTACCGCCGAGCGCGGTACGGCCACCTCCATTTTCAATGCCTCGCAGTACTTCGCCGCGGTGGTGTTCACGCCCTTGCTGGCGTGGATTTCCACGCGCTGGGGGTGGCCGTGGATTTTCTATGTGATGGGCTTGGCCGGTATCGCCATGGGCGCGGTGTTCATCTGGCGTGTCAAGGCGCCGCTGGACCACGGGGCACTGAGCCAGGTCGAGCTTGAGGCCATGCGCCAGGGCGGCGCAGGCCTGCAGGAGCGCACCGGGTCAGCGGTCAAGGCCCCGGCATGGCGCGAATCATGGGCCAGTGCCAAGGCCTTGCTGGGCCAGCGCATGTTCGTGGGCATTTACCTGGCGCAATTTTGCATCAGCACCCTGACGTTCTTCTTCCTGACCTGGTTTCCCGTGTACCTGGTGCAGCAGCGTGGCCTGTCCATTCTCAACGCTGGCCTGCTGGCGGCGATCCCGGCCATCTTCGGCTTCATTGGCGGTATCAGCGGCGGCCTGGTGTCGGACTGGATGCTGCGCAAGGGGCTGTCGCTGACGCTGGCGCGCAAACTGCCGATCTTCATCGGCATGGCCTTGTCCATGACCATGATCCTGTGCAACTACGTGCAGACCGATCTGCTGGTGGTGGTGTGCATGGCCCTGGCGTTCTTCGGCAAGGGCATGGGCGCGCTCGGCTGGGCGATCATCGCCGACGTCTCGCCCAAGCAGAGCGCCGGTATCAACGGCGCCATCTTCAATACCTTCGGCAGCGTGGCGGGCATCGTCACCCCCGTGGTCATCGGCTATATGGTCCAGTCCATGGGCTCGTTCAACGGCGCGCTGATCTACGTGGCGCTGAATGCGGCCGGGGCGTTCGTCAGTTACCTGTTCATCGTCGGCCCGCTGCGCCGGCCCGACGACCTGCCGGCACAGCCCGGCCGGCCACTGCAGCCCGCCATCGCGCGCGGAATAGACGCAATACCCCCAAAAACAACATGAGAAACGAACATGCCCGGAATGAAAGGATTTTATCGGCTTGCCTTGGCCGCTGCCGCTTCCACACTGCCCTTGTCGTACTGCGCCCTGGCGGCCGGTAACGACGACCTGGTGCGCCCACGCGTCGACCTTTCCCTGCAAGGCGCGTCCGTGCTGCTGGAGCAGGCGGTGAGCAAGGCGGCGGCGGACCATGTGCACCCCTGCATCGCCATCGCCGACGCCAGCGGTAACCTGCTCGCCTTCAAACGCATGGATGGCGCCGCGCCAGGCTGTGTTGAAGCGGCCATGGCCAAAGCCCGTTCGGCGGCTATCAACGACGTCGACACGCAAGTGTTCTACGACGTCGCGCGCAAGCAGAACCCGGCGTTGGGCAGTATCCCCGGCATCCTGCCGGCCGTGGCGGGCGTGGTCATCCGCCAGCAAGGGGCGGCCATCGGCAGCATCGGCATTGCCGGTGGCGCCAGTGACGCGCAAGAACAGCAATTTGCCACGGACCTGGCGCGCGGCTTCGAACGTGGGCTGCCGCCCAACGCTCTCTGACGCAAGGAACCGTCATGAACCAGGCTATTTTAACGCTCGATAGGGTCGACGGCGTCAGTGCCCGCGACTACCGCACCCTCAAACCTGCCTATGTGCCGCAATGGCTGGCGTCCCTGGCTATTGGCCTGACGTTGGTGGCCGCTATCCAATGCGGGTGGGGCGACCAGACGCTACCCGATTTCGCCGCGTGGTCCGCCTCGTTGGCACTGGCGCTGGCATTGCTGAGCGCGTTGGTCCTCACACCGCGCAATTTCACCGTGGGTTACCTGGTGTCGTTGCTGCCCTTTCTCATCGCCTGGCGCGTCGCCGCCATGAACGGTGCTGGGCTGCTGATGTGGGTTTCAAGCTTCACGGCCGTGGTCCTGCTGTTGCAGTTCGCCGATTGCGTGGTCAATGACTGGCGTCGTGAACGCGCGTCACCCGGGGCATGGCTGGGTACGGTCCTGTGGCAGATGACGATTGTGCGCCTGTACTTCGGGCTCAACGAGCTGGGCCACTCCACCGAGAAGATCTTCGCCGGCCTGGGTTCGTTCCACACGCTGGAGGAGGGCTTTCGCCATCTGGGCTTTGCTCAGTGGGCGGGGCTGTTCGTGATACTGGGTGGGCTGGTGGAGCTAGCATCGGCCATCAGTGTGGGCCTGGGGCTTTTTGCGCGCCTTGGGGCATTGGTCAGCCTCCTCTATTTCCTGGTCGCGACGGTAGGCTTCGGTGGCGAATGGGGCCGCGGATACGCCTGGGCTTCCGCTGGAGGGGGAGGGTGGGAATACGTCATGATGCTGCTGGTGGTATTTGGCAGCGTGCTGTTGACGGGCGCTGGCAAGTTTTCCATCGATGGCTGGTTGTTGCAGCGTCGTTGGCTGCCTGACGCGCTGCGGGTGCTGTGCACCAACAAGGCAGGCCGCTGAGCCAGCCTGTAGCGGCCGTGAAGGGGTGGCATCGGGCGAGCAATCGCTCACCCGGCAGTGGCACGGCGTTCACGGCCGCTCAACTGACCCCCTTTACCGTTTGTCATGTGGAGGGCACTTGCCTATGCCGTGTGCTTCCAAACCTCAGGCGCGGGTTTTTCCGTGTTTATGGTTAAAGGAGCACCGAATGAGCAGTGATTCCAAGGCACCCACCGACACGTCCAGTGGCAAGGACAAGGACCTGGGCTTCGACCCGGACTCGCCAGACGTCAATGACCCGGCCACCGACCCACCCCATCCGCCACCCATCGACAATCCGGCCAAGGACAAGGCGCGTGAAAAATAGTATCGACCTGTAGCCGCACTGGTCAGTATGGCTTGCTGGCGAAAAAGGCACTGCGCGATACCTGACAGACCGCAGCGCATCGTTCGCCAGCAGGCTGTGGTCCCACGCATTGCATCGCCCACTGAGTATTTCCCCAGGCTGGATGAGTTCACAGCTGGTACGCTTTTGTATCAATATGGATAATGGCTATGTGATATCCACCATCTCGTGAGGGTATGAACATGGCGCTACGTCTGAGCAAGCCTGTCACTTCCGAGCCCCGTCATTCGTTGTCGCCCTTTGCCAAGGCCAGGGGGCGCAATGACGGGACCAGCAGGGTCGCACACGCCGATTTCGGCGCCGCCGTGATGGTGGTGCTGATCATGGGCGGCATCATCTGGGCCATCTTTCAATAGCCCGCCCAGGCGTTGAGCACCACCCACTCGACGGTCACCACCACCGCCAATGTGGAACCATCCATTAGCAACATTTTCAAACGGAAGCCAACCATTCCCAAAAGGAAAGATTCCTTGAAAATTTGCAAATGGATTCGAACGAATGCCCCGGCAATACTCCCGGTTGCCTCCCACAACAATAAACCGGAGCAGTGCCCATGCCGTTGAACAGCCCCCTGTTGCTTGCCCTTGCGCTGGTGTGCCCCCTGGCCGCCGTCGCCAAGGACAACCTGCCGCCAACCCTGCCTACCCAGCAAGACAGCCGCCTGATCGAGGTCGCGACGTCTCCGCATATCTGGAATGGAGCGGCGGTCACTGCCCAGGGGCGTACTTTCGTGTCCCTGACCCAGTCCGAAGGCCCGGGCATGTCGCTGGCCGAGGTGGGGAAGGATGGGCAGTTGCACCCTTACCCGGATGCCCGCTGGAACACCTGGGATGCCGCCGAGCCGGGCCAGCATTTTCTTCATGTCAACGCCTTGCGCGTAGGGCCTGATGGCAAACTGTGGGCGGTGGACGCGGGCAATACCGGCATCAACACCGGCGCCCACGCGGTGAAGGGCGCAGGCAAACTGGTACGCATTGACCTGGCCACCAACCAGGTGGACAAGGTGTACAGCCTCCAGGGCGCGGTGCAGAAGGACAACAGCTACTTCGACGACGTGCGGTTCCATGGCCGTCAGGCCTACCTGACCGACCCCGGCGCCGTGCGCCTGGTCGTTCTGGACCTGGACAGCGGCAAGGCCCGCACGCTGCTTGAAAGCCACCCGTTGTCCATCGACCATCTGCCCATGTATGCCGATGGCAACAAGCTGTTCATCCCCAATGGCGAGGAAAAACGCGTGGGCCTGGACCAACTGGAGGTATCGCCGGACGGTGAGTACCTGTATTACCAGGCCATTCCCGGGCCGTTGGCGCGTATCGCCACCCGCTACGTCGATGACCCCACCTTGCCCACGGCCCAGGTGGCCGAGCATGCCGAACACTGGCTGGACACCTGGAGCACGGGTGGTACCGCTATCGATGCCGCGGGGAATATCTATGCCTCGGACGTCAACACCCGCAGCGTCAAGCGCATAGCCCCGGACAAGACCGTGACCACGGTGGTGGCAGACCCGCGCCTGGTGTGGGTGGATGCCTTGTGGATTCAGGACGGCTACCTCTACCTGCCGGCCGCGCAGATCAACCGTACCCCGGCGACCACGGGGGGTAAATCGTCCACCGTGCAGTACCCGGTGCACCTGTACAAGATCCGCATTGACGCCAAGCCGTCGCCGCTGGACCACGCCTGACCGCGCCGCGCGCCTCCCGAGCTTCGCCGCCCCTGCAAGACCGGGCGAAGCTCGGGAAGCAAACACCGCGCACCCTCAGCCCCCCTACAGCGGGCTTCTACCCGGCATTTCAATCCCGTGCTGGTGCACGCGCCGGTACAGCGTAGCCCGCGAAATACCCAGCGCCCGGGCCGCGGCCAGCGGTTTCCAGCGGTGGCGGATCAGCGCGTCCAGCAGCGCCTGGCGTTCAGGGCTGGAAGCGGTGGGGGCGTACGGGTGGTGGACGCTGTCGCCCGTCGCCAGGGGTTCGGGCAGGTGCTCCAGCAACACCTGATCGCCCTCGCACACCGCGCACGCATAGCGCAGCACATGGCGCAGTTGCCGCACGTTACCCGGCCAGCGATAGCCCAACAGTACTTCCAGCACCGTATCGCTCAATCGCAGGCCAGCGCCTTCTTCCTGGAGGATGCGGCCTATCAGGCTCAGCCGGTCACTGCGCTCACGCAGCGGCGGCAATGGGAAGCGCGCGCCGCCCAGGCGAAAATACAAGTCTTCGCGAAAGCTTCCCGCCGCCACCAGTGTTTCCAGGTCGCGGTGGGTGGCGCAGATCACCTGGATATCCACGGCCTTGCGCCGGGAGGCGCCCAAGGGGGCCACTTCGCCTTCGGCCAGTACCCGCAGCAGCCGGGTTTGCAGGGCCAACGGCATGTCGCCGATCTCATCGAGAAACAGCGTGCCACCGTCGGCCTGTTGCAGCAGGCCCTGCATGCCCTTGCTGGAAGCACCGGTGAACGCGCCAGCGCTGTAGCCGAACAGCTCGCTTTCGATCAGCCCCTCGGGTATCGCCGCGCAGTTCACCGCCACGAAAGGCCGCGCACTTCGCTGGCTGGCCTCATGCACCTGGCGCGCGAACACCTCTTTGCCCGCACCGGTCTCGCCCTGGATCAGCACGGGCAGGTTGCGGTCCTTGACCCGCACGGCCAGGCGCAGGCTCTGCTCGATGCGCGGGTCTATATCGGCCGGGGCCAGGCTCGCTCGCTGCCGTGGTGCGGCCGTACGGCGTGGTGGGCTCAGGCGCGCGTGCAGGTCGTGCAACTGGCACAGCGACTGGTCGCGAGCGCGGTGCAGCAACGCCTGGTCGAACACTTGGCTGATATGCCCGGGTACTTGCCCGTGGCGCTGCAGCAGGTAGCGCCGGGCTGTCGGGTTCAGCGCCTGCAGGCAGCCCTCGTCGTCCCAGGCAAACAGCAGGTCGGGCTGGCTGTCGACGTAGCCTGGGCTGTGGTGGGCACGCAGCACCCAATACCCTTGGGCGCTATTCATGAAGAACGCGTGCTCGATGTCCTTGGCACTCTGCACCACCAGTTGGCGAATCAGATGCTGGGAACGGCGCTCATCCGGCGAACGCACGGCTGATACGTCCAGCACCCCGAGCAATTGGCCCTGGGGGTCGTAGACCGGCGCGGCGGAGCAGGTCAGGCCGATGAACGCGGCACGAAAGTGATCGCGCTTGTGCACGGTCACCGGCACCCCGCTGGTGAGCACCGCAGCCACCCCGCAGGTGCCTTCCTGGCCCTCCGACCAACAGGTGCCCAGGTACAGGCCGGCCTTGCGGCAGTCGTTGCGGATAGCACTGTCCACTTTGTAGTCGATGGTATGGCCGAGGGTGTCGGTGAGCAGCACGCAGTAGTCAGCGTCGCGCACGCGCCCGTGCAGGCGGGCCACTTCTTCGCTGGCGATGCGCAGGAACAGCTCGGCACGCTCGCGGCATTCGCGCAGTACGTTATGGGAAAGAATGCGTGGGCCCTGCAAGGAACCTGGGTCCAGGTGGTGCTGCTCCATGGACCGGCGCCACGAGTCGAGGATCAGGTCAGGGACCGGCAGTTGCGGCAGTTGCGCCGCATTTTTAAGGACACGGCTGACGCAATCCACGTGCGCCTTGGAGTGAGCGGAAAGCATGAAGGCCTCCGGATCCAGTTTCTTATCGTTGTACGGGCATTAAGCCCCCAACGGCCGGCGGCGGCAAGCGGCAACCGGTGGGCGGTGGCGGTGAGACGTGGCGTCTCACGGTCTCGCCGCGCCGCCGTGCAGGCTGCGATGGCGCGTCTCATCCACGGCCAGCGCGTTGGTTCGGCTGGCACTGTGCAGGCGCTCTGGGGCGGGCCTTTGCGCTGAAATACAGAAACCTGGCACCGCCCTTGCTCCAATGCCTGCAACGAATAATAACAATGAGGTCCACCCATGCCGCGCCAGCCCCTGACCGTGGGTATCATCGCCAACCCCGCCTCCGGCCGTGACCTGCGCCGCTTGACGGCCAATGCCGGGCTGTTCTCCAGCACCGACAAGGTTTCGGTTATCCAGCGCCTCCTGGCTGCGTTCGGCGCCACGGGCGTCGAGCGCGTGATAATGCCTACCGACATGACGGGCATCGCCGCCGCCGTTTTGAAGAACAGCCATGGCCGTCAGGCTCGCCAGGGACACTGGCCGCACGTGGAATTTCTCGACATGGCGCTGCGCCAGACGGTCGAGGATACCCGCCAGGCCGCGCGGTGGATGGCCCAGCGCGAAGTGACGCTGATCGCCGTGCTGGGGGGCGATGGCACCCACAAGGCCGTGGCGAGTGAAGTGGGCGATATTCCGTTGCTGACCCTGTCAACCGGCACTAATAACGCCTTCCCGGAACTGCGTGAGGCCACCAGCGCGGGCCTCGCGGGCGGCCTGTACGCCAGCGGCCGGCTGCCGGCCGCGGTGGCCTTGCGGCGCAACAAGCGCCTGGTGGTGCGTGATGCCGCCCGGGGCCTGGAAGCAATCGCCCTGGTGGACGTGGCCGTGTCGTCGCTGCCGTTCATCGGTGCCCGCGCCATCAGCCGCGGCAGTGACCTGGCCGAGGTATTCGTGACCTTTGCCGAACCCCAGTCCATCGGCCTGTCGGCTCTGTGCGGGCTATGGCTGCCGGTCTCGCGCCAGTCACCGCAGGGTGCCTGGATGCGCCTGGACCCGCACGCGCCCCAGGCGCTGTTGACGCCCCTTGCCCCTGGCCTGTTGCAAGGCTGTGGCGTGCTCGATGCGCAACTGCTTCAGCCAGGCATCGCCCACTCCCCGTGGCTCCCCAGCGGCACCCTGGCCCTGGATGGCGAGCGCGAAATCGAATTCAACGCCCATGACCGGCCCACAGTCACCCTCGATGCCTGCGGCCCGCTGAGCATCGATGTCCCGGCGGCCCTGGCCCATGCGGCGCAACAGCGCCTGCTGGCCATCGGCCGTGAACACCCGCTGCACCCCCTCATGCCTCAAGACACCCTTGGAGAATAAGAAATGTCGACATCGCTGAGCGCTGATCAACTGCTGCACGCCTACCAGGTGATGCGCACCATCCGTGTGTTCGAAGAACGCCTGCACGTGGAGTTCGCCACGGGCGAGATCCCCGGTTTCGTCCACCTGTACGCCGGGGAAGAGGCTTCGGCGGCGGGCGTCATGGCCCACCTGGGCGACGCCGACTTCATTGCCTCTACCCACCGCGGTCACGGCCACTGCATCGCCAAGGGCGTGGACGTGTACGGCATGATGGCCGAGATCTACGGCAAGAAAACCGGCGTGTGCCAGGGCAAGGGTGGCTCCATGCACATCGCCGACATGGAGAAAGGCATGCTCGGCGCCAATGGCATCGTCGGCGCCGGCGCGCCGCTGGCGGTGGGCGCGGCCCTGGCGGCCAAGCTCAAGGGCACCGATGGTGTCGGCGTGGCGTTCTTCGGTGACGGTGGTTCCAACGAAGGGGCGGTTTTCGAGGCCATGAACATGGCATCGGTGTGGAACCTGCCGTGCATTTTCGTCGCCGAGAACAATGGCTATGCCGAGGCCACCGCGTCCAACTGGTCGGTAGCCTGCGACCACATCGCCGACCGCGCCGCCGGCTTCGGCATGCCAGGGGTGACGGTGGACGGCTTCGATTTCTTCGCTGTGCACGAAGCGGCTGGCGCCGCCATCGAACGGGCCAGGGCAGGGGAGGGGCCATCCCTGATCGAGGTCAAGCTGACCCGCTACTACGGTCACTTCGAAGGCGACGCCCAGACCTACCGCGCCGCCGATGAGGTGAAAAACTTTCGTGAGCGCAGCGACTGCCTGATGCAGTTCCGCGAACGCAGCACCCGTGCAGGCCTGGTGCAGGCCAGCCAGCTCGACCAGATCGATGGCGAAGTAGACCTGTTGATCGAGAACGCCGTGCGCAAGGCCAAGTCCGACCCCAAGCCCAGCGCCGCCGACCTGCTCACCGACGTGTACGTCGCCTACCCCTGAGCGCCTTTCCAATAACAAGACCGAGACCGACATCATGGCGAGAAAAATCAGTTATCAGCAGGCCATCAACGAAGCCCTGGCCCAGGAAATGCGGCGTGACCCCAGCGTCTTTATCATGGGTGAGGACGTGGCCGGTGGCGCCGGCGCGCCCGGGGCCAGCGACGCCTGGGGCGGCGTGCTGGGCGTGACGAAGGGCCTTTACGACCAGTTCCCTGGCCGCGTGCTGGACACACCGCTGTCCGAGATCGGCTATGTCGGTGCCGCCGTCGGTGCCGCCACCTGCGGCGTTCGCCCGGTGTGCGAACTGATGTTCGTCGACTTCGCCGGCTGCTGCCTGGACCAGTTGCTCAACCAGGCTGCCAAGTTCCGCTACATGTTCGGCGGCAAGGCCACCACGCCGCTGGTGATCCGCACCATGGTCGGCGCCGGCCTGCGCGCCGCGGCCCAGCACTCGCAGATGCTCACTTCGCTGTGGACGCACATTCCGGGGCTGAAAGTGGTGTGCCCCTCGTCGCCCTACGAGGCCAAGGGCTTGTTGATCCAGGCCATCCGCGACAACGACCCGGTGATCTTCTGCGAACACAAATTGCTCTACAGCGTGCAGGGCGAGGTGCCCGAAGAGCTGTATGCCATCCCCTTCGGCGAAGCCAACTTTCTGCGCGACGGCAAGGACGTGACCCTGGTGTCCTACGGCCGCACGGTCAATACCGCCATGGACGCCGCCCGCAGCCTGGCCGGGCGTGGCATCGACTGCGAGGTGATCGACCTGCGCACCACCAGCCCGCTGGATGAGGACAGCATTCTGGAAAGTGTGGAAAAAACCGGGCGCCTGGTGGTCATCGACGAGGCCAACCCGCGCTGCTCGCTGGCCACCGATATCGCTGCGCTGGTGGCGCAGAAAGCCTTCGGCGCGCTGAAGGCGCCGATCGAAATGGTCACCGCGCCGCACACCCCGGTGCCGTTCTCAGACGCCCTGGAAGACCTGTACATCCCCGACGCGGCGAAGATCGAGACCGCCGTGCTGAAACTGATCGAGTGGAGCAAGCACTGATGACCCAGATCCATACCCTGACCATGCCCAAGTGGGGCCTGTCCATGACCGAAGGCCGGGTGGACGCCTGGCTCAAGGAAGAGGGGCAGGCCATCAACAAGGGCGATGAAGTGCTCGACGTGGAGACCGACAAGATCTCCAGCAGCGTCGAGGCCCCCTTTACCGGCGTACTGCGCCGGCAGATCGCCCGTCAGGACGAGACCCTGGCGGTGGGCGCGCTGCTGGGCATCGTGGTTGACGGCGAGGCCAGCGACGCCGAGATCGACTCCGTGGTCGAACAGTTCCAGGCCAGCTTCGTGCCCGGTGCAGGCGCCGATGAAGACAGCGGCCCGAAGCCGAAGAAAGTCGAGCTGCAGGGCCGGATAATCCGCTACTTCGAGCGCGGCGAAGGCGGCGTGCCACTGGTGTTGATCCACGGCTTTGGCGGTGACCTCAACAACTGGCTGTTCAACCACGAAGCGCTGGCCGCCGGGCGCCGGGTGATTGCCCTGGACCTGCCGGGCCACGGCGAATCCGGCAAGCAACTGCAACGGGGTGACCTGGACGAACTGAGCCAAGCGGTGCTGGCACTGCTCGACCATCTGGACATTCCTTCCGCGCACCTGGCCGGTCACTCCATGGGCGGTGCAGTGTCGCTCAACATCGCCCGCCTGGCACCGCAGCGCGTGCGCTCCCTGACCCTGATCGCCAGCGCCGGGCTGGGCAACGAGATCAATGGTGCCTACCTGCAAGGCTTCGTCGACGCCACCCACCGTAACGCGCTCAAGCCGCACCTGGTGCACCTGTTCTCCAACGCCGAGCGGGTAAACCGGCAGATGCTGGAGGACATGCTCAAGTACAAGCGCCTGGAGGGTGTGGAGCACGCCTTGCGCACCCTGGCCGGCACGTTGTTCGCCGATGGCCGCCAGCAACAGGACCTGCGTACCGTGGTACAGGATGGCGGGCAACCGGTGCTGGTGATCTGGGGCAGTGAAGACGCGATCATTCCAGCGGCCCACGGCGAAGGCCTCAAGGCCCGGGTCGAGGTGCTGGCGGGGCAAGCCCACATGGTGCAGATGGAAGCGGCGGAGCAGGTCAACCGCTTGATAGCGGAGTTTGTCGATTCCGTTCAGTGACGCAATCCTCCCCCCTGCGGGGGGATTGCACCTCCGGTTCAGTTACCCCGCCAGCCACCCGCTGGTCACGGCCACGATCAGAAACACCCCCAGCACCGCCCGGTAGATGATGAATGGCCAGGTAGAGAACCTTTCCAGAAACTTCATCAGCCCCCAGATGGCAAAGAACGCCGACACGCTGGCCACCACCAGCCCGAACAGCAAATGCCCCCAGGCCTGGCCCCCGATGTCGGCATGCAGCAGCACCCACAGCTCTTTCAACCCTGCCAGGGCGATGGCCGGAATACCCAGCAGGAAGGAAAAGCGTGCCGCTTCCTCGCGCTTGAAATTCAGGAACAACGCCGCGGTCAGCGTCGAGCCCGAGCGCGATACGCCTGGTATCAGCGCGCCCACCTGGGCCAGCCCGACGATCAGCGCATCGCGCAGGCGCATCTGTTCCACCGTACGGCGGTGGCGGCAGGTCAGCTCGGACACCGCCAACAGCGCCGCCATCACCAGGCAGGCTCCCCCGATCACCAGCAGCCCGCGCAACGGCGAATTGCAGGCATTGAGGACGGGTGAAAGGGCCACCCCGGCAATGACGATGGGTACCGTGGCCAGCACGATCGCCACGGCCAGCACGAACCAGCGGTCATTGAAGTCGCGCCGTTGCACGGCATTGACGCTGCCGCCGACCACTTGCTGCACGTCGCTCCAGAAGTAACTGAGCACCGCCGCCAGCGCCGCCAATTGCATGGCGGCGGAAAACGCCGAGCCGGGGTCGGGCCAGCCGAGCAGGGCGGGCACGATGCGCATGTGCGCGGTAGAGGAAATGGGCAGCAGTTCGGAAATGCCCTGGATAACCCCCAGAATGCCGATTTGCACATAGTCAAGGGAGGCGAAGCCGGTATCCAGGCCGCTCGAGCAGATGGTTGCCAACGTGGTGTTCCTGCAAAGTCAGTCTAAAACACAGAGCGTAGCCGGGTTGCAGGGGGGATGGATGGCTTTGTTCAGCCACCCGGTGAATTTCATCTGGCACGCCCTTCAGCAGTGGCCATCAGGCAGGTACCGCACCCGAAAGCGGTTGCGCGCGGCGCAGCCGGTAAGCCACCGCCAGCAGCCCCAGCCATACCGGTATCAGGTACACCGACAAGCGCATGCCCGGGGTCAGGAACATCACCAGCAGCACGCCGGCCAGAAACGCCAGGGTCAGGTAATTGGTCAGTGGGTAACCCCAGCTAGGGTAGATGGAGACGCCGCCCTGGCGCTGTTGATGACGCTTGAACTTCAGGTGCGTGATGCTGATCACCACCCAGTTAAGTACCAGCGCCGACACCACCAGGGCCATCAGCAAACCAAAGGCATCGCTCGGCATCAGGTAGTTGAGCACCACGCAAACACCTGTGGCCAGTGAGGAAACCCCCAGCGCCACCACCGGCACGCCACGGCGGTTCACCCGCAGTACGGCCGCCGGGGCATTGCCCTGGCGCGCCAGGCCGAACAGCATGCGGCTGTTGCTGAACACGCAGCTGTTGTAGACCGACAACGCCGCGGTCAGCACCACGGCATTGAGCACCGAGGCGATGATGTTGCTGTCCAGTGCATGGAAGATCAGCACGAAGGGGCTGCCCCCGGTCACGACCTTTTCCCAGGGGTACAGCGACAGCAGCACCGCCAGCGCGCCGATGTAGAACAGCAGGATGCGCCAGATCACCTGGTTGGTGGCCTTGGGAATGCTGCGCTTGGGGTCATCGGCCTCGGCGGCGGTGATGCCCACCAGTTCCAGGCCACCGAAGGAAAACATGATCACCGCCATGGCCATCGCCAGGCCGCCCAGGCCATGGGGAAAGAAGCCACCATGGGCCCACAGGTTGCTCACCGCCGCCTGCTCACCACCGGTGCCGGTGGCCAGCAACCAACCGCCGAACAGGATCATGCTGACGATGGCAACCACCTTGATCAGGGAAAACCAGAACTCCACTTCCCCGTAGCATTTGACGTGGGTGAGGTTGATCAGGTTGATCAACACGAAGCACACCGCTGCCGACACCCAGGTGGGAACGCCCGGCCACCAGTACTGCACGTAAAGGCCCACGGCGGTCAGTTCGGCCATGCCCACCAGTACGTACAGCACCCAGTAGTTCCACCCCGACATGAACCCGGCGAATGGGCCCCAATAGCGATGGGCAAAGTGGCTGAAGGTGCCGCTGACCGGCTCCTCGACCACCATCTCGCCCAACTGGCGCATGATCATGAAGGCCACGACGCCGGCGATGGCGTAGCCGAGGATGGCCGAGGGGCCGGCCATGCTGATCGTCTGGGCGATGCCCAGGAACAGCCCGGTACCGATGGCACCGCCCAGGGCGATCAACTGGATATGACGGTTCTTCAAGCCCCGGTGCAACGATGAGGCGGGTGACTGGCTCATGGCGATGTCCTGATCAAAAGGGAGGCGGGCATTGGCCGATGCCCTGCGTGACGTCTTGCAGGGTTCGTTTGCAAATCAGGTGCCAGGCATGGGCGCAGGGGTATGGGTGCTGGTAACCTGCTGGCCCGATTCCCTGTGCCACGGAGCCTTTGCCATGTCCGCCATCGACGATTTCGACCTGAAGATCCTGACCCTGCTGCAGGCCAACGGGCGCCTGACCAACCAGGACCTCAGCGAGCTGGTGGGGCTGTCGGCGTCCCAGTGCTCACGGCGCCGTATCGCTCTGGAGCAGGCCGGGCTGATCCTGGGCTACCACGCGCGCCTGGCGCCCCAGGCCATGAACACGCAGATGGTGGCGATGATGGACGTGCGTCTGGTCGGCCATACGCTGGCGCAATCCAGCGCTTTCGAGGCATTCGTGCAGGGGGAAACCGCGATCATCGACACCTACAAGACCACCGGTGATGCGGACTATTCGCTGAAGGTGGCGGTGGCTGACCTGAACGAGTTGAACGCCTTGATGGGGCGCCTCACCAACAATGGCAGCACCAGCCATATCAAGACTGCCGTGGTGCTGCAGCGGATCAAGGAAGCGGGGATCGCGGCGGGCTGAAACTGCACTGAAAATGGGCCGGCGGCGGATTTCCGCACTCATTCGGCGCATGTTATTGGTATTTGGTGCTCGTATAGCGCATAAAATCAATTTTAAATACACATTTCGGTCGTCGTTTGTTAGTTTCGCGCTCGATTGCGGCATTGCTTGCCTGCCGCCCGTGACAACCCGATATCGAGCGAACCATGAACACAGCCCTAGCCCCCACATGCCCCCACAGCCGCGCCGAAGATTGCCTGGCGATGCTGGTGGGCACGGTGATGATTTCCTTCGGCCTGCTGTTGCTGCGCGACGGTGGCATCATGACGGGCGGGATGGCCGGCGTGGCGCTGCTGCTGCACTACGCCCTGGGCTATGCCTTTGGCTTGAGTTATTTTGTGCTCAACCTGCCGTTCTACTACCTGGCCGTGCGTCGCATGGGCTGGGCGTTCACCCTCAAGACGTTCAGCTGTATTGCGCTGGTGTCGGTGTTCTCCGATCATCTGCACGGGGTGATCAGCCTGGCGCACATCCAGCCGCTGTACGCGGCGGTGATGGGTAACGTCATCCTGGGTACCGGTTTTCTCATCCTGTTCCGCCACCGCGCCAGCCTGGGCGGTATCAACATCCTCGCCCTGTACCTGCAGCAGCGTTTTGGCTGGCGTGCCGGTTGGCTGCAGATGGGTGCCGATGTGCTGATACTGGCCGGCTCGCTGACCACCGTGGCACCGGGGCTGCTGGCCATTTCGGTGGTGGGGGCGGTAGTGCTGAACCTGATCATTGCCTTCAACCATCGCGCGGGTCGTTATTGCGCCTGAATTTTTTACCCACTGTCTGGAGTTCACCATGCTTGAACACGTCCGCCCCTATGCCGGCGACCCTATCCTGTCGCTGATGGAGGCCTACCAGGCCGACCCGCGGCCCGGCAAGGTCAACCTGAGCATCGGCCTGTACTACGACGCCCAGGGCCGGATTCCGCAACTGCCCTCGGTGGCAGAGGCCCAGCGCCGCTGGCTGGCGAGCGAGCAGGGGCCGTCGCTGTACCTGCCTATGGACGGCCTGGCCGACTACTGCGCGCAGGTGCAACGGCTGCTGTTCGGTGAACAGGCACGGGTGCTGGATGAGCGCCGCGTAGCCACCATCCAGACCGTTGGCGGTTCGGGTGCCTTGAAGGTCGGTGCCGACTTCCTGCGCCAGTGGTTCCCCGAGGCGCAGGTGTATGTCAGCAACCCGACCTGGGAAAACCACCACGCGCTGTTCGGCGGTGCCGGGTTTACCGTCAACACCTATCCCTATTTCGATACCGCCACCGGTGGCGTCGACTTCACCGCGATGTGTGCGGCGTTGGCCACGCTGCCGGCCCACAGCATCGTGCTGATGCACCCGTGCTGCCACAACCCCACGGGCGCCGACCTCAGCGCCGCGCAGTGGGATCAGGTGGTGAGCGTGTTGGCCGAGCGCCAGCTGATTCCATTCCTCGACACCGCCTACCAGGGCCTGGGCCAGGGCATGGAGCAGGACGCCTACGCTATTCGCGCCATGGCGGATGCCGGGTTGACGCTGGTGGTGAGCAACTCGTTCTCGAAGATATTCTCGCTGTACGGTGAGCGGGTGGGCGGCTTGTCGGTGGTGTGCCGCGATGCGGCCACTGCCGCCAATGTGCAGGGCCAATTGAAGGCCACCGTGCGCCGCAACTACTCCAGCCCACCCAGCCATGGCGCGCGTCTGGTGGCCGGTGTGCTGGGCGACGAGCACCTGCGCGCCCAATGGCTGGCAGAAGTGGAACAGATGCGCGTGCGCATCCAGGCCATGCGCACGCAATTGGCGTCGCTGCTGCGCGACGAATACCCGGACGGCCGCCATGACTACCTGCTGCGCCAACAAGGCATGTTCAGCTACACCGGGTTGAGCGTGGAACAGGTGCGCAGCTTGCGTGAAGACGCCGGCATCTACCTGGTCGACAGCGGCCGCCTGTGCCTGGCGGGCTTGAACGAGCACAACGTCGCCACCGTCGCCAGCGCCATCGCCCGTCTGGGTTGAACACCCCCGCTGCGTAGCAGCGGACCTGGCCGCGTCACGAACGCCGCGCAGTCAAGCATAAGGGGCACCTGACGTTGCGCGCTGCCAGGGAGGCGCCCTGGCGATCAGCGATGGCTGAACTGCGCGCGGCGTTTTTCGCTGAACGCCGCCATGCCTTCCTTCTGGTCTTCAATGGCAAAGGTGGAATGGAACAGGCGGCGCTCCTGGCGAACACCTTCGGCCAGCGTCGTTTCGAAGGCCGCGTTCACGGCTTCCTTGGCCAGCATGCACACAGGCCCCGAATAGCTGGCGATACGTGACGCAACCAGCAGTGCTTCATCCAGCAGTTCGCTGCCATTCACCACGCGGCTGACCAGGCCGCAGCGCTCGGCCTCGTGGGCATCCATGGTCCGGCCGGTCAACACCATGTCCATCGCTTTGGACTTGCCCACGAAGCGCGCCAGGCGTTGGCTGCCACCGGCACCGGGGATGGTGCCCAGCTTGATTTCCGGTTGGCCGAAGCGGGCGTTGTCGGCCGCCAGGATGAAGTCGCACATCAACGCCATTTCACAGCCGCCACCCAGGGCGAACCCGGCGACCGCGGCGATGATGGGTTTGCGGAAGCTGGCGATGCGCTCCCAGTCGACGGTCACGAAGTCTGCGCGGTACACATCCATGTACGTCAGGTCGCGCATCTCCTTGATATCAGCGCCGGCGGCAAAGGCGTCGGCGGTGCCCGTCAGTACCACGGCACGGATGGCGGGGTCGTGCTCCAGCTGGTCCAGCACGCCCGCCAACTCAGCCATCATCGCGGCGCACAGCGCATTGAGCACCTGGGGCCGGTTGAAGCGAATCAGGGCGACGGCTTCGTGGGTTTCCAGTTCAAGGTAGTGCAGGGTCATGATCATTTCTCCGCTGGGGCGTCGGGTGTGGAGCGTGTCTGAATCAGTACGGGGCAGCGCGCGGCGTCCAGAACCCGGGCGCTGACGGAAGGATCGAAGACTTTGCCGAGCCAGCTCAGGTGGCGGTGGCCCATGACGATCAACCCGCAATTCAAGGCTGCGGCGCGGTTGACGATGACGTCGGCGGGCTCACCCTGCACCAGGGCGCCTTCGACGTGATAACCGGCTGCCTCAAGGGTGTCGCAGGCGGCCTTGATCAGGTGGTTCGCGGCGTGCTGCTGTTCGCTGGCGGCGGGGTATTCCACTTCATCGGGGCGGGCGATGTGGTCGTTTTCGGACGCCAGCGAGAAGGAGGGGTCCACGGCCAGCAGCACCTTCAGGGCATGCCGGGATGGCGTCAGATACCGGCCCGCCAGGTCAATCACGGCGTGGCGCTGGTCGCTGCCATCGATGGCGATCAAAACGTTCGTGGTCATGGTATGTCCGGGCTGTAAGCGATGGGCGCATTGTTCAGAGAAAGAACCCGGCTGGTAAATGGCGTGCTGGACAATGAGTAGTTGCGTGTTTTGCAATCTGTTGCAAAAAGTGTAAGGTCGCGCCACGCGAGGAGCGCAATGCCACTATTGAAGTAACGCCTGGAGGATATGGGCCATGCAACTGCCGGACATGAACTTGTTGATTGCGCTGGATGCCTTGCTGGATGAGGGCAGCGTGGTAGGCGCGGCGCGACGCATGAACCTGAGCCCGGCGGCCATGAGCCGTACGTTGACGCGTATACGTCACGCCGTGGATGACCCCATTCTGGTGCGTGCCGGCCGCGGCCTGGTCCCCACGCCACGGGCGCTGGCCCTGCGCGGGCGGGTACGCAGCCTGGTGGAACAGGCCGCGGTGGTGTTCAGTTCTCGCGAGGAGGTCGACCTGTCCACCTTGCGGCGTTGCTTCAACCTGCGCGCCAACGATGTGTTCATCGCCGCGTTCGGTGGCCAATTGATGGAAACCATGCGCGAGCACGCGCCCAACACGGTGCTGCGCTTTGTGCCGGAGGGGGAGGGCGAGGACGACGCGCTGCGCGAGGGGCGCATCGACCTGTACATCAGCGCCATGCGCCCCTTTGGTCCGGAGATCAAGGTACAGAACCTGTTCACGACCTCCTTCGTGGGCCTGGCCCGGGTCGACCACCCCTTGTTCGACGACGAAATCACCCCCGAGCGGTTCGCCGCCTACGACCAGGTCAGCGTGTCGCGCCGCGGCCGCGCTACCGGCCCGATCGACACGGCACTGGCCGCCATGGGGCTGGAGCGGCGGGTGACGCTGATCACCCCCAGCTTTCACTCGGCGATGTTCTCGCTGCCGGGCTCCGACCTGATATTGCCGCTGCCCGAGCACGTGCAATGGAGCGTCGCCCGTCTGGGGCTGCCCTTGCGCTCGTTCCACCTGCCCATGTCGCTGGCCAGCGTGGTCATCATCCAGGCCTGGCACCCTCGGTTCGATAACGATCCGGCGCACCGCTGGTTGCGCCGCACCCTGAAGCAGGCGTGTGAGCTGCAGTTGCCCGGCCACCAGGCCGAGTGAGCGTGTGAGGCTGCCGGTCGTGTAGGAGCCGGCCCCCGCAGCGGCAGCGGTTTGGCACGCGGGCACGTCACACATTAAGGCACCTGGCGATACGTGCGTCTGGTGCAGTAGTAACCTTCCGATATGTCAGTTTTCGTCAGCATTGGCGCTTCATAGAATTCACCGGAACCTTTTTCCGGAGCCATGAAGCCAATGCCCCTTGCCATTGTCCGCCACCGCCCAACGAGGGTGGGGCCATGAACGCCCTCGGCGCCCAGGCGCTTGAGATGCCAGGGGCCGCGGCGCCCGTGGAGCAACCCAAGCCTGCTGCCCCGCCGGTGGCACAGCCGTTCGGCATGCGCATTATCATCGGGCTGGTGGGGGTGCTGCTGGCCGTGCTGCTGGCCGGTGTCAACGAAATGGTCACCAAAATGGCCATGTCCGATATTCGTGGCGCCATGCATATCGGCTCGGACGAAGGCACCTGGCTGATCGCGCTGTATTCGGCCACCTCGGTGTCGGCCATGGCCTTCGCCCCCTGGTGCGCGGTGACCTTCACCCTGCGCCGTTTCACCCTGTGCGCCATCGGTGCCTTCGCGGTACTGGGCGTGCTCTGCCCGCTGGCCCCCAACCTCACATGCCTGATGGTGCTGCGCACCTTGCAAGGGGCGGCCAGCGGCGCCTTGCCGCCCATGCTCATGAGCGTGGCGCTGCGCTTCCTGCCGCCCAACATCAAGCTCTACGGGCTGGCCGGCTATGCCCTGACCGCTACCTTCGGGCCCAGCATCGGTTTGCCGCTGGCGGGCCTCTGGACCGAGTACGCACCCTGGCAGGTCATCTTCTGGCAGATCATCCCGCCCGCGCTGGTGGCCATGGCCTGCGTGGCCTACGGCTTGCCCCAGGACCCCATGCGCCTGGAGCGCCTCAAGCAGTTTGACTACCGCGGGTTGATGCTCGGCCTGCCGGCGATCTGCTCACTGGTCATCGGAATTTCCCTGGGCGACCGCATGGACTGGTTCGAGTCAACGTTGATCTGCTGGTTGCTGGGCGGCGGGGCAGTGCTGATGGTGTTGTTCATGATCAACGAGTGGTCGCACCCACTGCCGTTCTTCAAGTTGCAGATGCTCAGCAACCGCAACCTCACCCATTCGCTGATCACCCTGGGTGGCGTGCTGGTAGTGCTGTCCGGCGTCATCATCATTCCCTACAGTTTCCTGGCGCACATCCAGGGCTACCGTCCGGCGCAGACCGCGCCGGTGCTGCTGGTGGTGGCGTTGCCGCAGTTGCTGGCGCTGCCGCTGGTAGCGGCCCTGTGCAATATCCGCCGCGTCGACTGCCGCTGGGTGCTTGCCGTTGGGCTGGGGCTGCTATGCGCGGCCTGCATGGCGGGCAGCCTGATGACCTCGCAGTGGATTCGCGACAATTTCTACTTGATGCAATGCCTGCAGATCTTCGGCCAGCCGATGGCGGTGATCCCCCTGCTGATGCTGGCCACCAATGGCATGACCCCGCCGGAAGGGCCATTGGCGTCCTCCTGGTTCAACACCGTCAAGGGCCTGGCCTCGGTGGTGGCCAGCGGCCTGATCGAATGGCTGACCACCACACGCCAGCATTTTCACTCGACGATGCTGGTGGACAGCCTGGGCAACTCGCCCCTGGCCGACCTCAACGACCCCACCCTGGCCGGGCGCCTGCATGCCCAGGCCCAGGTGCTGACCAGCGCCGACCTGTACCTGTACATGGGCATGGTGGCCGCGTTGCTGATCGTGCTGATCCCCTTTGTGCCTACCCGTATCTACCCACCGCGCGCGGTGGCGTAGCCAACCTTCAAGAGAGAAGTCGTGATGATGACCAAGAAGCCAACTGTCATTCTGATCACTGCGGCCGTGGCCGCGGTGGCCGGGATTCTTTACCTGGCCTGGCCCGCGGTGTTTGGCGCCTCGGGCTCGCAGAGCACCAATGATGCCTACGTGCTGGCGGACTACACCGTGGTGGCGCCCAAGGTTTCGGGGTTCATTACCCAAGTGCTGGTGGAGGACAACCAGTGGGTCAAGGCCGGCCAGGAACTGGCCCATATCGATGACCGCGATTACCAGGCGGCCCTGCTGGCCGCCCAGGCCCAGACCCTGATCTCCCAGGCGCAGTTCCAGAACGCCAAGGCAACCCTGGAACGCCAGGCGTCGATCATCGCCCAGGCCCAGGCCAGCGTGCAGGCCGACCAGGCGGCGCTGGCGTTCGCCGAGCATGAGTGGGTGCGCTACAACCACCTGGCCGGGCAGGGTGCCGGTACCGTGCAGAATGCCCAGCAATCGCGCAGCCAGGTTGACCAGGGCCGGGCCCGCCTGGCCAACTCCACGGCGGCATTGGCGGCGGCGCGCAAGCAGGTGGAGATTCTCACCGCCCAGGTCGACGGTGCCGAAGGCGGCCTCAAGCACGCCAAGGCTGCCGAAGATATCGCGCGCCTGAACCTGTCCTACACCCGCATCGTGGCGCCTATCGACGGTATCGTCGGCCAGCGTGCCGTGCGTGTCGGCGCATTCGTCGAGCCGGGCGCGCGGATGCTGGCCGTGGTGCCGTTGCAGCAGGCCTACGTGGTGGCCAACTTCCAGGAAACCCAACTGACCCATGTGGTGCCAGGGCAGAAGGTCGACATCAGTGTCGACACGTTCGGTGATCAGCACCTCACCGGCCATGTGGACAGCCTGGCACCCGCCACCGGCGTGACCTTCGCCCAGGTCAAGCCGGACAACGCCACGGGCAACTTCACCAAGGTGGTGCAGCGTATTCCCGTGAAGATCGTGCTGGACGCCGACCAGGCACTGGCCAGCCGCCTGCGCGTGGGCATGTCGGTGGAGGCGCGTATCAGCATCGGCGCCCATGGTGATCAAGCCAGGGCGAAAGAGGTCACCGCACGATGAGCCTGAAAACAATGGTGCTGATGATCTCGGCCGCCAGCCTGTGTGCCTGTACCCTCGGCCCCGATTTCAAGCGGCCCGCGCCCACCAGCGAAGTGCAATGGCTGCCGGTCGAAGGCCCCCTGGCCCCCAGCCAGGCCGTTACCGCGAGCCTGGGGGAGCGCTGGTGGGACAGCTTCAATGACCCTCAACTGAGCGCATTGATCCAGCAGGCGGTCGAGCAGAACCTGGACCTGAAAGTGGCCGCGACCCGGCTGCTGCAAAGCCGCGCCACGCTGCAAGTGGTCAATGGCAACCGTTACCCTTCGGTGGATGCCAGCGGTGAATACAGCCGTGCGCGCAACAGTGCGGTGGGCCTCAACGACCCTTCTTTCAAAGACGGTCATTCGGCCTTCAACCTCTGGCAGACCGACCTGCAAACGTCGTGGGAGCCGGACTTCTGGGGCGGAATCCGCCGTGAAGTGGAGGCTGCCAACGCCGGCGTGCAGGTATCGGAAAATGCCCGCCGGGGGGTATTGCTCAGCGTGTTGAGCGAGACGGCCGCCGACTACATCAGGCTGCGCGCCACCCAGGCGACGCTGGCGGTGATACGCGACAACCTCGGGGTGTCGCAGCACAGCCTGAAACTCTCGCAGATGCGTTTCGACGACGGTGTCGCTACCCACCTGGATATCGCCCAGGCCTCTGCCCAGGTGGCGTCCATCGAGGCCCGCCTGCCGACGCTGGAAGAACAGCAGGCGCGCCTCATCAATGCCTTGAGCCTGTTGCTGGGCCAGGCCCCACGTGCCTTGCAGGCACAGTTGGAAAAAGCGGCACCGGTGCCGGTGAGCACCGAGCGCCTGGGGATGGGCCTGCCGTCGGAACTGGCGCAGCGACGTCCCGATATTCTCCAGGCCGAATCAGCGCTTCATCAAGCCACCGCCATGATCGGCGTGGCCAAGGCCGACTTCTACCCCAGGATCAGCCTGTCGGGTAGCGTGGGGTTCCAGGCGTTGCAGTTGTCCAATCTCGGTTCATGGAGTTCACACGCCTTTGCCTTCGGACCGCAGTTCACCTTGCCGATTTTCGAGGGCGGGCGCCTGCGAGGCATGTTGAAACTGAGTGAAGCGCAGCAGCAGCAAGCGGCGATCGAGTACCAGCAGACGGTGCTCAAGGCCTGGCATGACATCGATGACGTGATGGTCGCCTACAACGCCGAGCAATTGCGCCGTGACCGCCTGGCCGAGGCGGTGAGCCAGAGCCAGGTTGCCCTGGATACCGTGCAGCACCAATACGTGTCCGGCGCCGTGGACTTCCTCAACGTGCTGACCGTGCAGGCGACCTTGCTGAGCAACCAGGAGCAACTGGTCGACAGTTCGGCCAGCGTCTCCCTGGCACGGGTGAACCTGTACAAAGCCTTGGGCGGCGGTTGGCAATCAATGCTGCCGGTGGCCACCAACGGCCAGGCGCCCCACCCCTTGTAGCGGCCATGGCCGCGTCGGCGGCGCATGCGGTGTGCCTGGTGCCGCGCGGCGCTTGTGACGCGGCCAGGTCCGCTGCTACGCGCGGCCGACGCGAGCGCCGTGGGCCCTTTCAGCGATTCCCCACCCCAGCGAGGTAACCATGAATATTTCTCTACACGGCAAGCGTGCGATCGTCAGTGGCTCCACCGCCGGTATCGGCCTTGCCATTGCCGCGGGGTTGGCCGAGGCCGGCGCCGAAGTGGTGATCAACGGCCGCACGGAGGGGCGTGTCCTGCAGGCCATCAAGCACATCCAGAGCAAACTGCCGGGCGCCAAGCTGATTGGCGTGGCAGCGGATTTGAGTACCGTTGACGGCGCCAGGCGGCTGTTTGCGCGGGTGACCAAGACCGATATTCTGGTCAACAACCTGGGGATCTTCGCGCCCAAGGCATTTTTCGATATCAGTGATGAGGAGTGGCAGCACTTCTTCGACGTCAACGTGATGAGCGCCGTGCGCTTGTCGCGCCATTACGCGCCGCAGATGGTCACGGCCCAGTGGGGCCGGGTGGTGTTTCTGTCCAGTGAGTCGGCCTTGCAGATTCCGACGGAGATGGTGCATTACGGCACCACCAAGACGGCCTTGCTGGCGGTGTCCCGTGGGTTGGCGGAGACCTTGGCGGGGACGGGTGTGACCGTCAATGCAGTGTTGCCTGGGCCGACGCGTTCCGAAGGGGTGGGCAGTTTCTTTCAGCAGATGGCTGAGGAGAACGGTGTGGGCAGTGATGCGTTGGAGCGAGACTTTATCGCTGAACACCGGCCCACCTCGATCATCCGCCGGTTGGCGACGGTTGAGGAGGTGGCCAATATGGTGGTCTACCTGGCTTCGCGGCAGGCGAGTGCTACCACGGGTGCGGCGTTGCGGGTGGATGGTGGGGTGGTTCGGGCGATTGCCTGATGCCATGACGGGGGGGCATTCCCCCCCCTGCGCGATAGCATTGCCCGGTGGGGCCGTGGCACCTTCAGTTCACCGGCACACCCTGCCGCGCTGGGCGTACGCCGTAATCGAAGTCGGCGAACAGCTTGGCAAAGCGCCGCAGTGAATCAGGTGCGTCCATGCGCTCCATCACCACCTCGATGAACAGCAATTCCTCAGGCCCCTGCGGGTCGCTCAACACCGCTTCCAGTTGTGCCTCCGTATGCACCGTGAAGCAGCGCGCCCGCTGACGGGTGTCGAGCACCTTGGGCAGTTCGGCATAGCGCCACGGGTTGATATCGTTGTAGCTGGAATTCTCCCCCAGTATCAGCCTCTCGATGGTGTAGCCATCGTTGTTGATCACGAAGATGATCGGCTTGAGGTTCAGGCGCAGCAGGCTCGATAGCTCTTGCACGGTGACCTGCAATGAACCATCGCCGATGAACAGCAACTGGCGTCGCGCGGGCTGCGCCAGTTGCGTGCCCAGCAGGGCCGGCAAGGTATAGCCGATGGCACCCCACAGCGGCTGGCTGATGTAAGTGACCGCCGGTGGCATGCGCAGGCCGCCCAGGCCAGAGGCCGAGGTGCCGTTCTCGGCGATGATCACGTCACCGGAACGGATGAAGCTGCCCATGCGCGTCCAGAATCGTGCCTGGCTCAGCGGGCTGTCGGCCTCGGCCTGCCAGGCCTGGGGTGCTGTCACGCTGGCCAGTGCCGGGGTGTCGGCGCGCTTGACGGTGGTGGTGATCAGCCCATCCAGGACCTGGCCGACGGCGACGGCGTTGAAATTCAGACCGTCCAGTGAGGCGCTGTAGGGGTGCAGCTGGATGAGCGCATCCGCTTGCAGCTGCTGGGAGAACAGGCCGGTGCTGACGTCGGCGAAACAGGCGCCCAGGCCGATCACGCAATCGGAGTTTTCCACGGCCGTGCGTACGGCCGGGGCCGAGCCGGCGCCCACGTAGGTACCCAGGAACAAAGGGTGGTTTTCATCCAGCACGGCCTTGGCCGGTACCATGCTGGCGAACGGTAGCCCGCGCGCCTCGATCAGCGAGAGCACTTGCTCGGTCAGTCCAAAGCGCGCCACATCGACGTCCACCAGCAATACCGGGCTGACGGCCTTGGCCAGCCGCTGTTGCAGGCGCTCCAGCACTTCGCCCAGTTGCTGGGGGTCGCTGCGGGTTTCGCGCAGGGCCAGCGCGGTGGTGGGGACCTCGACCTGCAGCGTGGCCAGGTCCGATGGCAGCTGCAGGTACACCGGGCGGCGCTCGCGGAAGCAGGTCAGCAGCACGCGGTCGATTTCCGCGGTGGCGTTCTCCACCGTGATGCGCGCCTGGGCCACGGTGAACTGGCGTACGGCAACCATCACGTTGTCGTAGTTGCCATCCACCAGGGTGTGGTGCAGCAGGGCGCGGTTGAGGATGGCGTGCAAGGGCGGGGCGCCCGAGACCAGCACCACGGGCACGCGCTCGGCGTAGGCGCCGGCCACGCCATTCAGGGCGCTCAGGTCGCCCACGCCATAGGTGGTCAGCAGGCAGCCGAAGCCACGGGTGCGGGCATAGCCGTCCGCGGCGTAGGCGGCGTTGAGTTCATTGCAGTTGCCGATGAAATGAATGTCATCACGCGCTTCCACCTGCTCCAGGAAGGCCAGGTTGTAGTCCCCCGGTACGCCGAACAGGTGGTCGATGCCGAGTTCGCGCAAGCGGCGCAGTAAAAAGTCGCCAATGGTCATGTCCATGATCGATTGTCCTTGGTGGTGGGTTCAGCTCACCATCGGTGATGGGGGGCGGTACGCGCCACGCCTTGCAGGGGTTGCAGCACGGCCTGCAAGTGGGCGTGGTCGCGCGATTGAGAGGCTGGTGCCAGGCGGGGTGGGGCAAGACCCGCACGGGTGAGGGCGGCCTTGAGTGGCATGCGCCAACTGCGGTCGATGCCCTTGTCATCGGTGTCGGGGTTGTCCGGCGGCACGCCCTGGCACAGCGGCCATAGCTGGTCCAGGGCATGCTGCAGGCCGGGGCGGTCCTGCGCGCTGGCATCCAGTAGCCACTGGTTGGCGTGCTGCCAGTGGGCGCGCACCTGGGGCAGGGCACGGCGGGCGGTGATCGCCAGCAACGGCAGCGGTGACAGTTGCAGCGTGCTCAGCCGTTCCTGGTGCCAGCCGTCATAGAGCCAGTGGCACAGGCCCGCTTGCAGTGGGTTGCTGTGCGGCTGTTCGAGTATCACCAGGTTGTGGAATTGCCGGGCGTCGCGCAGGAAGGCCAGTTGGTCGGCATCTCGGCCATCGTTGAGCAGTTCAGCGGCGTACTCCAGCCACTGGCGCGATTGCTCCAGCAGTTCCATGCCGATGCTCAGCCATTGCTGGTCCTGCGCCAGGGTCGGCGCCTGGCCGAAGCGCTCACACAGGCGCTGGCTGGCGATCAGTGCGCTGTCGCCCAGTTGCAACAAAGTGTCGAGGACGGAGGACGACTCAGCCATGGGCCACCCCTTTGGCTTCGCGGGTGCCGGCGCGGCAGCCGAGAAACTGCAATTGTTCCAGGGTGCGGGCCATGAAGGCCTGCTGCTCGTCGGCGGGCCAGCCTGCCAGGCGTGCCAGCAAGTGCGGCCACTGCCGATCGATGGCGGCCTGAACCTGGCCGCCAAGGCCCGCCTGCCGTTTCTGGGTCATGGCCAGCAACAGTTCGAAGGCCTGGCGGCGGTGGAAGATCGCCCGTCGCTCGATACGTTCGCAGGCACTGGCGAAAGTGGGGTGAGCTTGGCTGTCGGGCTGCGCGGGTGGGTTGGCGCTATCGAGCAGCCAACTGGTCACCGCGAAATCAGCCAGGGTGCCCGGCGGCGTCGGCACCGCCAGGTGTCGCGCCCAAGGCCTGGCAGGGGCGGGGCGGGCAGGCTGCCGGACGACGCTGTCCTGCAACTGCACGGCATGACTGGTTTCATCCAGCAGCCGGCGAAACCACTGCTGTTTGCGCTTGAAGCTGGGCGCACGGCACAGCCAGTGGTGGGTGGGCAGCAGGCGCTGAAGCTGATGCTCAAGCGCCTGTTCGATCACGCCTGGCCCAGCGGCCAAAGCGGTGTCGGGGTGCATAGGGGAGGAGTCTGGCATCGGGCATCTTCCTGCAGGCTGCGCATTCACGCGGGCTGACGGTAATCCAGGACGTGGCTGGACTTGCCCTCCGAACGCTTGAGGGCCTGGCATGGGTGTACAACCACCTGAGTACTGATGCCCACATGCACCTTGATGCGGTGAGCCAGGTCCTTGGACACGGCGTGTTGCTGGGCGGGGGTCCAGTCGGCGTGTTCGGCGCGCAACTCGACGTTCACGGTCAGGGTGTCCAGGTGGCCATCGCGGCGTACGTGCAGTTCGTGCACGGGGCTGAGCGCGGCTACCTTCAACAGTTGCTCTTCGATCTGCGTGGGGAACACGTTCACACCGCGGATGATCAGCATGTCATCGCTGCGCCCGGTGATCTTGTCCAGGCGGCGCATGGCCCGGCCGTTACCCGGCAGCAACCGCGTGAGGTCACGGGTGCGGTAGCGAACCATCGGCAACGCTTCCTTGCTCAAGGTGGTCAGCACCAGTTCGCCGAACTCGCCGTCGGGCAGCACCTTGCCGGTGTCCGGGTCGATGATTTCAGGGTAGAAGTGGTCTTCCCACAGCGTCGGGCCGTCCTTGGTGTCCAGGTGTTCCATGGCCACGCCCGGCCCCATGAGTTCCGAGAGCCCATAGATGTCCAGCGCCTGGATGCCCAGGCGGGTTTCCAGTTCGTTGCGCATGGTGGCGCTCCACGGTTCGGCCCCGAAGATACCCACGCGCAGCGACAGTTCTTGCGGCGAGATGCCCTGGCGCTCGATTTCCTCGGCGATGTTGAGCATGTACGAGGGGGTGACCATGATCAGGTCTGGCCGGAAGTCGCGGATCAGTTGCACCTGGCGGGCGGTTTGCCCGCCAGACATGGGAATGACCGTACAGCCGAGCTTTTCCGCGCCGTAATGGGCACCCAGGCCCCCGGTAAACAGGCCGTAGCCGTAGGCGATGTGCATGCGGTCACCGCGTTTGCCACCCGCCGCGCGGATGGAGCGGGCCACCAGTGATGACCAGACGTCGATGTCATTGCGGGTATAGCCGACCACGGTCGGTTGCCCGGTGGTGCCGCTGGACGCATGCAGGCGCACCACTTCATCCATGGGCACGGCGAACAGCCCGAAAGGATAGTGGGCGCGCAGGTCCGCCTTGGTGGTCAGCGGGAAGTGGGCCAGGTCCGCTGCATCATGCAGGTCGTAGGGGTGCACGCCCAGGTGGTGGAAGCGGTCCCGGTACCAGGGTACGTGGGTATAGGCATGGTCCAGGGTCCAGCGCAGGCGCTGGAGCTGGAAATCGCGCAACTGGTCGATGCTGGCATGCTCCAGCTCGTCACCGTAAGGGGTCTGAATCACCGACCTTTGCAGCGCCTGGGGGATAAGGTTGGCTGCCGCGCCCGGTTGCTTGAGTGGTTCGTTCATCGTGTTTTACCCAGTCAGTGACGCACCCCGCCCGCGCACACAGGGGCCGCGGCTGCGGGGGCGCAGGCGGGGGCTTGTGTACATAGGCAGGGTGGGTCTTATTAAAATGAACGGCGGGCGCTACCTCGTCGGGTCGCGTCCTCGCGAGGCTGTGCTCAGGCGCTGGTGCCGTGAAGCCGAAGGATCTGGTTGAAGATATTCTTCTGGTGCATCTCTTCCGTGCCGCCGACGGCCGCGAAACCGAGGGCGTCCTTGACCAGTTGCGACACCGGCCCTTCGTGGTAGCCCAGGCTGCCATACAGCTTGAGCAGGCTCAGGGCGCTGTCGATGAAGTCCTGGGCGGCGCCCAGTTTGGCGATCGAGCAGCTGAGCAGGGCTTGCGGGTCGTTGGTGAGCAGCTGGTGCAGGGCGGCATACACCATCCAGCGGTTGCGCTCCATGCCGATGGTCAGGTCCACCAGGCGCTTTTGCACGTACTGATGAGTGTCGATGGCGCTCTTGAAGCTCTGGCGGTTCGCCGCGTACTCAAGGGCTTCGCCGATGAAGGGCGTCGGCAGGTTGACGGCCACCAGCCCGTAGTAGGCGCGCCCCAGGGAGATGATGTTGATCAACTGCTGCAGGCCTTTGCCCACCTGGCCCAGCACCTGGGTAGCCGGCACGGGCACATTGTCGAAGAACAGCGCGCCGGTGGGCAGGTTGCGGTTGCCCAGCTTGCTGTCAGGCTCACCACGGGTCAGGCCGGGGGTGTCCTTGTCGATCAGCACCAGGGCGATGTTCTGTTTCTCGGCGCCCGCCACCTTGGTGACCACCAGGGTGAAATCGGCGATGGGGGCGTGGGCGATGTTGTACTTGCTGCCCACCAGGCGGTAACCGTCGCCTTCGGCGGTGATCTGCGTGGCGATGCTGCGCACATCGGTCCCGGTGCCTGGCTCGGCGATACCGGTGGCGCTGATGGCGCCGTTGAGAATGGCGGTCAGGTAACGGTCTTTCTGCTCTTCGCTGCCGTACAGCATCATGGCGCGAACCATGCCTGCCTGGGCGATCACCGACAGCAGCAGTTCAGGGGTGCGGATAGACGTCGCCAGCCCTTCCAGCGCGGCGGTGAAGGCCCACCAGTCTTCACCCTGGCCGCCGTAGGCTTGCGGGATGACCAGCTTCCACAGACCACTCTCGGTCACGCGCTGCCAGCCTGCGTAGTCGAAGCCCTCGGGGGCGCCGGAACGTGCCGCGGCCAGTTCCGCACCCAGGTTTCGGTAACGCTCGATCACGGCGCGGTAGGCGTCGCTCCAGGATAGATTCATGTGCAAAGTCCTTCTTGGTGTAGGGCTTCGCCGGCGCTGACCACCGGCGAAGGGGCGCAGCCGTGTGCGTCAGGCTTCCTGGAAGGTAGCCACCTGGTGCTTGAACTGGTCGGGCACCACCGTGCTGCGGTTCTGCTCGTAGTCGAACATCACGTGGATGGACTGGCCCTTGGCAACGGTGGTTTTTTCCGCGTCGTTGCGGTGCATGATGTGTTCCATCTCGAAGCTCTTGGTGCCGAACTTCACCACGCGGCTGGCCACGGTCAGCGTGTCGCCGTAGATGGCCGGCTGCACGTATTCGCAGGCGGTCTTGATCATGATGTGCGGCAGCTTCTGATCCTTGGGCAGGTTCAGCAGGTTGTGCATGTAGCTGAGGTAGGCGTGCTGCAGGTAGTCGTAGTACACCGGGCTGCTGACGTGGCCCATGGAGTCGGTATCGCGGTATTTCACTTCGATGACCGTATCAAATCCTTTGTTACCCATCGCATGTATCCTCTTGGCGAAATGACCGGAAGGTCAGAAGGGACAGGCACCGACGCAGGGAGAACGTTTCGCTCGCTGCGTTGTCAGCGCCAGGCTTGTTGCAAATGCTAGGGAGTGCCACGAGTGATAGCTACTCGCATTCAGGGTGGAAGGGATGCAAGCGAGGGGGCTGCGACGTAGCCCGTGAGCCTGCGGCGAGCTCATGCAGCGGTCATTCGCCAGGTGGAAGTCGAAGATGAAAATTTTCCGGCCATGGGCGCGCAAATGCGAAACGGGGGGTATTACTCGCATTTTCAGGTTCACCAACCCGGGACACGGTGTCCCGGGAAAAAACGAGTACGGGGCACGCGGAGCCGGCCCATCGGCCATGAAACAGGGGCTGTGGCAGGCGAGTAGTGTCGGGTGGGGGATTCTTCTAGGATGGCCTCCCACGAATGGCGGGCTGCTGGCGCCGGGGCCGAGGTGGGCAGGCAGTTGCCCAAATCATCGGCCCCAGGCCATGGGGTGGTCAGCCAGGCTCACGGTGCCGGGCTAACCGTTATCTGACGCCATCGTTGGCTATCGTTGAGCATGCCGTTGGGCAGGCAGGGCATGAGGAGGCCCGAGCCGAATTCGATGGTCTTGTTGTTAACGTGTTGCGTTACTTCAGGGCATTACGAAGCAGGCTGCAGGCTCAAGGTCAGTGGCCGGCTCGAACCCGGCGTGCGGGCCTCGCTTTCGACGCCGCACAACAGTGCCATCAGTGAACGGACAATCGCCTGCTCCATCTCCCGAGGGGCGATTTCCGGTGTCTCCACCACGTAGGCCTGCAGCATCGAGCGAATCATGTGGGCCGTCATCCAGGCCGCCATCGGCAGGTTCGGCCGCCATAGCGAATCCTGCCAGCGGTTGAGCATGGCCTGCAGCAGGTTCGGAATCTCGGTCTTGTAGAACTGTTCGCAAGGCTGGTCGATCAACGCCGAAAAGTTTTTCTCCAGCACGCGCAACAGCTGGGTTTCCTCGCGGTAATGGGTCAGCAGGGTACGAACCAGCAGCGACAGGTGTTCATGCAGGCTGTTGACCTGTGGGTACTGCGCCGTGATGTCGCGAATCATCTCTGCCAGCGCTTGTGCTTCGCGCTGATGCAGCGCCGCGATCAGCGAATCCTTGTTGGGGAAATACTGGTACAGCGAACCGACGCTGACGCCGGCCAACTGAGCCACCAGGTTGGTGTTGGTGCCGCTGTAGCCGTGCTTGACGATGATGTGGGCGGTGGCCGTGAGTATCGCTTCGACCATCATTCTGGAGCGCGCTTGGGTAGGTGTCTTGCGGGGCGTAGGGATGCGTTTCACAATTATCTCCGATAGTAGCTATACGCATGGGTGGGGAATGTGCCGGGCCCATCATAGGCACCTGTGCCGGGACAATATCTCCGCGGGCGGCTGCCTGGGTAAGGTGTGCCGCACAGGGGGATTCTTCGCCCAGGGGAGGCATTTTGAAATGGCCTGAGGCGCAATTTATTGTTGTGGATTGCGTCATTGCGTTCGTTTGTTCTTGGGGGAGAACGGCCGACGCCTGGAAGGACACCGAGAAAAAAGTGGTTCTTCACGGCTTGCCGGGAAAGACGGTGGCGGCACCACAGACTGCAGTGAACCAACAAGGCGGCTAAGGTGATCTGCGCCTTGAGAATGCACGCGAAAGCCCTGCCATGATCGGCGGGTTCATCAGGCCCCCACTTGCGCCGCCATCGTTTTCTTGAGCACATCGACAAATGCCCTCACCAACGGGGCGCGCTCATGCTTGCGGGTGAGCACCAAGAGTGGCGCTGTGGCCTCGGGCTCGGCCAGTGGCCGGTAGGTCACCCCTCGCTTGGCCAGGGTCTGCGTGCACTCGGGCACCACCGCCACACCCCGGCCCGCGGCCACCAGTGCGATGATCGAGGTGATCTGCTTGCCGGTGGGGGCCGGCCTACGCGTAAGGGCGTGGCGGCGGTAGAGGGTCTCGACGATTTCGTTCAGGCCCGAGCCGTAGTCCGTCGGGAAGGCGATCAGCGGGTAACCACTCAACTGCGCCAATGTCACCTGCGTCTGCTGGGCGAGGGGGCTATCACTGGCGACGGCGGCTATCTCGTTTATGTACTAGAAGGATCTGGATCATGCCTGTTGAAACCCGAGCACCCAACCAAAGCGATACACGAAGGCTACTACCGGTCGCAGTGGTTGTCTTTCTCGGCCTGATGGCCATGGGCATGCCGCTGGCCTCCGTCCCACTTTGGGTCCATGGGCAACTGGGTTTCGGTATGTCAGTAGTGGGCTGTGTCATGGGCATCGAATCGGTGGCTACCTTGCTGACGCGGCACTTCGCTGGCACCGCCGCCGATCGCCGAGGTCCGAAATGGGCCGTTATGCTCGGCCTGAGTGGCAGTGCCATCTCTGGTGGCTGCTACCTGGTCGCGGCGCAGCTGGTTGAAATGCCTCTAGTCAGCCTGGTGGTTATTATCGCCGGGCGTATTGCCATGGGCTTCGCTCAAGGTCTGTTGTTCACGGGTGGCAGTACTTGGCCGATCGGCATGTTCGGTGCAGACAAGGCGGGCAAGGCACTGTCGTGGATCGGTATCGCCATGTTCGGTGGCATCTGCGCAGGCGCCGCAGTGGCCGCATTGCTGGGTGAGGTGGTGAGCTTTGCATGGGTTTCACTGGTGACCATGGTCATTCCCCTGGTGGGCGTGCTCATCGCCCTGCGCACCCCTGCTGCCAGACTGCTCCACTGCGTGGAGAAAGCCTTGGGGGCAGGAGAGCTGTTGAGGAAGATCTGGCGTCCGGGCCTGGTTTTTGCCTTGGCCACGGTGGGTTATGTGACGGTATCTTCGTTCATCACCTTGACCTACGCCCAGTACCAGTGGAACGGTGCCGGTTACGCCCTAGCTGCCTTCGGCGCAGGCTATGTCGGTGCGCGCCTATTGCTGGGCTCGCGCTCGGACACTGCGGTGGGGCCTAACATGGCATTGCTGATGTTGGTCATTGAAGCGGCAGGCCAGGCTGTGCTGTGGATGGCGCCGACACCTGGCTATGCCATTGTCGGTGCTCTACTGAGCGGCTTCGGCGTGTCAATGATCTATCCGCTGTTCGCACTGGTGGCGATTCGCAACGTTCCGCACCATAGCTTGGGCCTGGCTATCGGTTTTTACGACGCTTGCTTCGATATCTCCATTGGCCTAGCTGCCCCGCTTGCCGGTCTGTTAGCCCGCGAGGAGGGCATGGCGGTGGTGTTCCTGATTGGTACGGGGGCGACCTTGTTGGCGATGCTCGCAACGCTTTATGCGTACACCTCCGCTTCGCGGGATGCCCGCAGTCCACATCTTGCCTCCTGAGTCTGGTTAGCAAAAAGCTCCGCGCGGCTGGTCGGGGAGAAAGCCCGATGTGTGAGTGTTTTTCAGTTACCTGATAGAACAATGCGACGTTGTCCTCTCAGATAATCAGGAGGCGGACGGGGGGCCTTTTTCTGGCTGCGCCAAGCTTCCCCTGCTATCGCCCGGGGACTGCGCGTTTACCAGCAATCGGCGTCGAAAAAGCTTCGAGTGATTGCGACTCAGCAGGCATTGGAAGACTTTGCTGATCAGTCATGGTCGGAGCTCCATGAGCGCTCCGATCTACTGATATTGATCTCCAAGGCAAGTCTTCCAGATGCATTTTCAGATTAGCCAAGCGGACCAGAGCCTATCGAAGAGGCCGACGCCGGCGCTGGCAGCAGTGCGGTATCGGACGCGTACGATGCCTACAGGATGCTCGACAACCCACCAGAGACAACCCCTTGCCTATATGCGCTGTAAACGCGTCGGAAAGTGCCTATGACAGTCGAAGCGCTCACTCACTGAGCGCTGGAGGAGTGTCGGAGCCAGGGTGCGGCTCTACTAAATTCCTTGCTAAACAAGTCTGACGGGCAAAACCGTCAATCTTCAGCAACTACGCTGCCGGCTGGCCAGTCCTCCACTTCTGGTGGGGGCTGTGGCCGGAAGCTGCCAGTCGCGAAGGGCTGTAATCGACCCAGGCTGTGTGAAAACGCCTGCGATTGTCTAGTCTTCTGATCGTCTAGATCGTGGTGGGGACGATCATGAAGCGATTCATCGAAGGTGAGTCTCGGACGCAAGTCACCTTGCTGCCGGAGTGCCTGGACGATTACGTAGCCGAAGAAAATCCAGTGCGCGAGGTCGACGTTTTCGTCGATGAGCTCGACCTAGGTGCACTTGGTTTTGAGGGCGTCGATCCTGCTGCAACGGGTCGTCCGGTCTACCATCCAGCGGTCTTGCTGAAGATCTATATCTACGGCTACCTCAATCGTATTCAGTCCAGTCGCCGGCTTGAGCGTGAGGCCGAGCGCAACGTCGAGTTGATGTGGCTAACGGGGCGTTTGGCTCCGGATTTCAAAACCATTGCCGACTTTCGCAAGGACAACGGCAAAGCCATTCGCAGTGTATGCCGCCAGTTCGTGCTGATTTGCCGTAACCTCAATCTCTTCTCTCAATCGATCATCGCCATCGATGGCAGCAAATTCAAAGCCGTCAATAATCGCGACCGCAACTTCACCCAAGGCAAAGTGAAGGCACGCATGCAGCAGATCGAGCAGAGCATTGATCGATATCTGACGGCAATGGATTCGGCGGATCGGGCAACGCCCGAAGTGGCTGAGGCCAAAGCCGAGCAGCTGAAAGAAAAGATTGAAACCCTGAAACAGCAGATGCAGAAACTCAAAGACATCGAGGCACAGCTTCACGACAGCCCAGACCAGCAAATCTCCCTCACCGATCCAGATGCACGCTCAATGGCCACGAGCGGCCGGGGCACCGGAACGGTTGGCTATAACGTACAAACGGCCGTCGACGACAAACACCATCTGATCATTGCCCATGAGGTGACCAACGTTGGCAATGACCGGACGCAACTCAGCAATATGGCGAACCAGGCGCGTGAGGAGATCAGTGCCGAGTCGCTGACGGTGGTAGCCGACCGACGTTATTACAAGGGTCTGGAAATCCTTGCCTGCGAGCAGGCTGGCATCACCACTTTTGTACCGAAACCCCTGACATCATGCAGCAAAGCCGAAGTCCGATTTGGTAAGCAGGACTTCATCTACCTTGCCGCATCGGACGAGTATCGATGCCCTGCGGGAGAGACCCGGGGGCATTCTTCAGTGGAAGACGGCATGTTATTGCATTGTTACTACTTCTCGGGGTGCCAGTCCTGCTCAATGCACAAGCAATGTACGACCGGTAAGGAGCGCCGGGTAAAGCGCTGGGAACATGAAGCCATAGCCGATGCAATGCAGGTACGGCTTGAAAATGATCCAACGATGATGAGGCTCCGCCGACAGACCGTTGAACATCCATTTGGAACGCTCAAATACTGGATGGGTAGTACCCACGTCCTGACCAAAACTCTGCTGAGGGTAAGCACCGAGATGAGCCTTCATGTTCTGGCCTACAGCCTCAAACGAATGATGAGCATCTTCGGTATCTCAGGACTGCTTGAAGCGATCAGGGCGTGATCCACCCGCTTGATCGTCCGTGAGTTGCTGTTTGGGCCGCTGACGCGGCCCAAACAGTATTAACGAACGCCTATTTAACTGACTAGGGCAATTCGCGATTACGTCTGCTGGTTTTGCAGGCAACGCCCTTAGATCTCAGCTTTCGAAGTGTTCAGTGCGTTTTCACACAGCCTGGGTCGAAGGCTGACAGTCGCGTGCTCCCTGTTGGCACATCAAGCCCTCCCTTGGGTGCTCAGCAGGGTTTCACGGAGGGTTGAGGCTAATGAAGACTCAACAGGCCACGCGCTTGCCTCGTCAAAAGCCGCCATGAAGAAAGAAGCGACGGCACGCGATTTCAGAATCTATCACCCGCCTGACTTCGGAATGGCATTCAGGTAACAATCGCTCGATGTGCAGTGGAATGCTTAACGGCCGCGTAGCTAGGCTGGCAACTGGTGGGAATTGGAGGTTTGTGTGCTGATCCGTTCATGTAAGCTCTTACCTGAAGGCTCCCTCATAGGACAACTTTCAATCCCTGAAAATTATAAAAAGCACGCCCAACAATTCAACAAGAAGCAATGGATACGCTACACGCAGCACCCATCGCACAATGACGGGAAGCCCCCTCCCCTTAGACTTACCGTACAATTCATACGACGTTATAAACATAACTAAAGCGGGCAGCACCCCAAGTAAAAGCAACGAACCCATTACCCACCCTCCAAATATTTTCTCCAAGCCCAGCACCACAGACACCCAAGAAACCCAAACTCATCATAAAATGGCAAAAACTGATGAAAAGTCTACAACCGCTGCAACTACCGCTCCCTTAGTCGATTCAGCAGACCAAAAGTATTATCTTCCTCGGCAAGCTAGTCGTTTTTAGGGGTGATTATTTTTTCACCCTTGACGCTCTATGATAATGAGGATAATTGAACCAATAAGGACTTATGGCTGTCGAGCTCCCCAGCCAATCGTCGGGCGCCAAGGCACTAGACTATGAATCACGAAATCGGAGGTCGTCAACAGGTCGGATGCCGCGTTTTCTCAACGTGCGCTATGGGTCGATAGCTATCAGTGGCAACAGGATTCTTTCGCCCCAAAGCGGTCAGTGACAAAGGGTTCACTCAACCAGATACGCTGGTGGGACAGTCCGAAGGAAAGGGTGGCCGTCTTAACTGGTTGAACGATAGCTTTCGCTGGCAGCCCCATTTCTAAGGGGCTTGACCTGCTGTAGCATCTGGATCGAACTGAGGAAGGATCCAATAGGTGCTTGCTACTCTTCGGCAATACCCCGTTAGCGTAAACCTGCTCTTGGCCAGTGCGCTGCTGTTGACCCTGGGGCGAGCGATTACCCTGCCTTATCTTGTCATCTACCTGACCTCCCACTACGGCCTGGGTGTATCCGAGGTAGGCACAGTAATCGGCTGCGCACTCATCGCCGGGTTGATGCTGAGCTTATATGGCGGCTACTTAACTGACCTGTTAGCGCCGTTTCGGCTGATCCTGTCGTTTACCGGGTGCTTTATCGCGGGGTTCATTGGCATGTGCCTGGCGCCAAACCTGGCCTTGTTCTTCCTGTCCTTGGTCGTATTCAATTTCGCCTATTCGGTCATTGACGTTGCCTCTAAAGCAACCTTCGGAAGGCTGCTACCGGCTCAAGAACAAAGCCGTGTGTTTTCCTTGCGTTATACCCTAATCAACATTGCCTATGCGGTCGGGCCGTTCATAGGTGCGGGGTTAGCGGCCTTCAGCCTGCGGTTGCCGTTTCTGGTATCCGCAGCGCTGGGTGCAGCCTTCTTCGGCCTGTATGCCAGCCAAGGTGACCGAGGAATGCCGTGCGAGCCTTCGAGCGCACCTCGTTTTTCCTTTACCCAGGTCAGCAAGGTGCTGCTCAAGGACCGTCGCTTGGTGTGCTTCACACTGGGAGGCGTACTCAGTGCGGTCGTTTTCGGCCAATTCACAGCTTACCTGTCTCAATACCTGGTAGTGACCGCTGACCCGCAGGAGGTGTACTCGAAGATTACGACACTGCTTGCAGTGAATGCCTGCACGGTGATTGGTCTGCAATACTGGGTAGGTAAATGCATCGACCCACGGCGCCTGACCTTGTGGCTCGTCGGCGGGCTGGCGCTCTTCCTCACCGGGCTGGTCGGTTTCTCTCTGGCAGGGAGCCTGGCTGGCTGGGCGTTTGCCATGCTGCTCTTCACCCTAGGTGAAATCATCGTGTTCCCTGTCGAGTACATGTTCATTGATCGCATTGCGCCGGCCCACCTGCGCGGGATGTACTACGCGGCCCAGAACCTCTCCAACCTCGGTGGTGCCTTGGGCCCCGTGATAGGTGGGATTGCACTAGCTGCCTTGCCGCCGGCAGCGATGTTCTATGTACTTGCGGCGTTTCTGGTTGTAGGCGGAGGACTCTATGTCGTGGGCGGATCGCTGAGTGGGCACGTCGAATCGATAACCAGAAACTAACAGTTCCGAAAGGCAGATAAGGGTCGAATTCAGCCGGCGCGGACGATCCTCCCTCTACCCAATGCTGACGGTCAGCCCCTGCTCTGTAGCCGCTGCCGCAGGCTCCGCTGGCCTTCAACCACACTGGAAATCTCCCGCGTGCCCAGCGGCCAGCGCAGCTTGGCGGCGGCTACAGCGCGTGGCCGAGCCTTAGCCGTCCGGGTGGAGGGCTGTTTCTGATCCAGCGTGATCGAGGATCAGCGCAACCTGTGGCTATGGCCAAGGGCTGTCTGGCGGTGCAGATTTCCTCCGGATTGAGCGAGGCGAATCCCAAGCCGAGGGCATTCTCAGAGTGATCAAAGAGTTAAAGCAGACGGCCGCGGCTCAACATGGAGCACTCGCCACTTCCATCACCAGCTGTCGCATCCAAGCATGAGCAGGATCATTATCACTCCTGCGATGTGCAACCATGGAAAAGTCAAAACACGGAATGTCGAATGGAGGCTCGAAAATGCATAGCCGGCTATCCCCATGCACCGGGGTCAGGCTACGCATCGCCACTGTCAAGATCAGATCCGTTGCAACGACGAGTTCACTGGCAACATTCCAATGCGGGAGCGTTACCTTCACATTGCGTTGCAGCCCCAGTCGGGCCAATGCCTGGTCAACCTCGCTCTCCTGTACCGCGCGCCCACCGACGACAATATGGGGCCTGGCCAGCCATTGCGAGAGAGTGAGCCCCTCGTGGCCAACGCACGTAGAAGCATCGGCCAAGCAGACAAAGCGCTCGACAAACAATGGGGAGCGCTGTACCACCTCGGCCAGACGTCCTGGAAAAACACCTAGCGCCAAATCGGCGTCCCCATCCTGGACGGCGGCAAGCATGGCATTCCGACTCCCGTGCTGCACTAGCAACTCAACCCCTGGTGCTCGTGCTCGGCACCTCTCGACCAGCCCAGGCAGCAGCACTCTGGAACCATAATCCGACATCACCAGCCGAAATGCTCGCTGTGATTTGGCAGGGTCGAATTGCGGCGCATCGAGCAGCTGGCTAATTCGGCTCAGTACCTCATTCAGGGGGGCGATGAGCGCCGCCGCACGCGGGGTCAAATCCAGGTGCCTACCTCGCCTCACCAGCAATGGGTCGCCAAATAGGTGGCGCAGATGCCGGAGCGCGTGACTGATGGCGGGCTGACTTTTATGTAAGCGCTGCGCAGCACGGGTGATGTGCCGTTCCGCGAGCAACGCTTGAAGCGTGAGCAAAAGGTTGAGGTCCATGCCGCTGAAGCGATTCATAGCTTGAATACCAATACGTTCAAATACGAATTTCCATTCTCACTGTTCATATTTGAAACTTCTATTAAATGCAATCACTAGGAGATCAAGAGGTATGAATCTGCCGATTTCGCTGTCCGGGGTTTTACTAGCCGCCGCTGCCATTGCGGCGGGCGCTGTCGTGCCTTTTCAAGCCGGTACAAACGCCATGCTGGGCCGAGGTCTAGGCCATCCACTGTGGGCCACTGTCATGTCACTGGTCATCAGCCTGATGGCGGTGAGCCCGGTGATGATGGCCATGCGCGCAAGCGCTCCTCAATGGGGACCAGCGACCAGTCTTCCAACCTGGGCGTGGACGGGGGGGATCGCCGGCGTACTCTACATAACCGCCGCCCTGATCCTGGCACCCCGGATGGGAGTAACCGTGTTCATGACGTGCGTGATTGGAGGCCAACTGATGTCCGCTGTGGCAATCGACCATTTCGGTCTGATGGGGCTTGTGGAAAGGCCAATAGGGTGGGGAAAAGGCCTAGGCCTAGCGATTATTTTCGTGGGGGTTATGGTTGTACAGTATTTCAATCAACAGGGCCGGGTCTGAAGCCCCTCATGAGGACGGCGCGCCAGAAGCTGGAGGCAACGCCCGAGCCTACAGACGACGGCAGCCATCGGGCGATTGTGTTGCAAAAGTCGGTTGTTCCAGTATGCGTATGTACTGACTGCCGAAAATGCTTTTTTTGCGCGCATCTACGCGAAATCTGGCCCCGGAACCCTCTGCTCAAAGCAAAGACTTCAAGCACAGAGGCTGTAATTTTCTGCCGTGGAAGCCATGTCTGACTTTTTCAACACAATCGACCCATTGCTGACGATTGCGAGAGTCACGACAATTTGGTCTCGCTTGGTGAGGTGACATATGGCGATCATAGAAATATCAGAACACGCTGACTGGAAACTTTTTGAGAGAGTGGCTCAGAGGCTTGAGCGTGTCCTGGGCGGTTACTGGAAGACAAAAATCGACGGACTGGATCTGCGCTACTGGGATCTGATGGTAGGCGAGCAGACGCTTACCCTGCATCTTGAGCACTATTTGGGCATTTCAGTATGTGTACCTGATAACGCCGATGAGATAGCGCGACAAGTACGTGCGTTGGTTGAATAGGGTGATACCGCCGACATTGCCGAGCTGCGGCCGCGCGTTGTTGATTCTCAGCGATACGCTGAAGAACTCCGAGGCTGGAAAAATTGGGGGCGTGAGCAGGACCAGGTTGAAAGGAAATTCGCTGGCGTATCATGAACCATTCTGGCTTGGAGGTTACTTCTCGGCTGCAATTCGGCCTGCAATTGGCCGCTAATAACCCTCCGTCAAGGGCGTCTAAGTGGCGATAGCGGCCGGTCACGTCTGATCGCTAGCGAACCATTGCGGATGGCCGGGCCCAGCACTGTAGCCGCTGCCGCAGGCTGCGCTGGCATTCAACCACACTGGAAATCTCCAGCGTACACAGCGGCCAGCGCAGCCTGTCGGCAGCGGCTACAGCGCGTGACTGAGCTTTAGCCGTCGGGGGGGTGGTATCGGCAGCTTCTGGCCGAAAGCGGCCAGCTGTCGAGATCGGGTACGGTAGCCAACTTGGGGCACACCTTGCTTCCTGCGCCTTTGGCCACCCTGTCGCTGGTATGATCCGTGTCCGGAGCCGCCTGCTGGAGGCGGTATGTATGTTTGAGCACAGGAAGTCTCATGAAAAGAATGCTGTTCGGTGTGTGCCTGCTATCTCTGGCCGGTTGCGTCAGCTCCCCCGATACCACCTTCACCCAGGCCACCCCAGGCTGCAAAGCGACCACAACTGAGATCAATGGCAAACCGGTCGCCACGCAATTCTGTATCAAAACCATTGCCTTCAAACCCTCACAATACCGCGTAACGGTCAACGATCAGGTGCTGTTCGCCGGCGATGACTACCAACGCGTCGCCTTCACCAAAACCATCAAGGAAGGTCCGGCCCAAGGTGCGTGCAGCGAGCTGATTGAGTTGCACGGCGTCGGCTCCAAGAAGGTGCCATTGAACGAGTTGCCCACCGAATTGGTGGCAGCCTGCCGGATTACCGCCGACGCGGCCGGTAACTCCCAAGCCTTCAGCGAAGATGCCGCCTGCGATAAGGTGTTCTATAAGGCGCTGGCCCCGTTGCTGGGCAAGGTGTTGCCGATTGAAGTGGCCCGCCAATGCACCGTGACGGTGGGGGAACATTTAGTGTTTGACCAGCGTTTCGATTTTTAGGTGAAGGTGAGCTGAACGAGCAAAAGCCGAGGCTGGCCGCAGGTCGTAATTTTCTCAGCACACAGCGCTATTTGCTGAAAACGGCCTGGTGCAGCGGGGGTCGAGGGTGTTTTTCGCCCGGTTCTCCGCGTTAAGAGCACAACTCTCCCATACCCATCAGCTGTTTTGACCTCACCAAAGAAATACTGATTACCTTTCTTGGTCTGATGCATCTCGGGATCTCGCTCGCCGTCTTTGTTCTTGGTCGAGCTTGGGGCATGAATAATGGTTGCGTCGACAATGGCGCCTTGGCGCAACGACAGGCCTTTTTCCCCGCAAATAACCCTGTCCAGGACACGACCTGATCCATCTCGGCAAGAAAGCGCTCGCGACGGGTTTGCTTGCGCTTGCCGGCGTACTCGAAGTCGGAAAAGCTCATCTGGCTCATAGGCAGCTCGGATCAGGTGGTCAGGCGATTTTCGCATCCCCGGGACTGGTTCGGAGATTCCTTAACCGGCCATGGCACGGTGAAGAAATGAAGGAGCGGCGAGGGGAAGGCAAGGATCCAATCCTGAGTTTTTATTAATTTGACGCCAAAATGATGGCACTTCAATATCGCGCCCTTTTGAAATGTAAGCAATTGTAAAAAATTGCGATACATCGCCTAGGACACGATTTCAATGTGGTCACGGACGCCTGCCCCAAGGCTTGTTCTTACGTTGTGCCTGGCCGCCGCCATGCCCCTGGCACACGCGGCCAACACCCCCAGCCCCGGTGATCAGGACCTGATCCGCGACCGTCAGGACCGCCTGCTCGACGAGCAGCGCAAGCGCCTGGACGACCTGCAGAACCTGCCCGCACCCACCCCGACCGTGGCAGCGCCGGCGGCACCGGCCAGCAGCCGCTGTTTCAAGATCGATGCCATCGACCTGCAGGGCGACGACCATCTGCCCGACGGCCCCCGCTTGGTCAAACCGTACCTGGGCCAGTGCCTGGGCGTGGCCCAGCTCAACGATGTGCTCAAGGTCATCACCGACCGCTACATCGCCCTGGGCCTGGTGACCAGCCGTGCCTACCTGCCGCCCCAGGACCTGTCCAAGGGCCACTTGACCGTGCAGGTCATCGAAGGCCACCTGCATAGCCTGGCGCCAGAGCAGGGCAGTGGCCTGTCGCAACGTGAACTGGACATGAGCTTTCCCGGCCGTGCCGGCGACGTACTGAACCTGCGTCAGATCGAGCAACTGGTCGACCAGCTCAACCGCCTGCCCTCCAACCAGGCGCAGATGGCTCTGGTGCCGGGACAGACTGTGGGCACCAGCGACGTGCAGGTCAGCAACGCCGCGCAGAAGCCGTGGCGGGTCTCGGTGTCGCGCAGCAATGACGGGCAAAAGAGCACCGGCGAGCAACAATGGGGCTCGCGCCTGGACTGGGACAACCCCCTGGGCCTGGCCGACCAGTTGAGCCTCAATGGCGGCGAAGACGCCCACCCGGACGACCCCCACAATAGCCACAACGCCGGCCTGAGCTACAACCTGCCGTGGGGCTGGTGGAACTTCACCTACAGCTACAACCAGAGCGACTACCGCTCCCTGGCCCAGGCCAACGGTTTTGATTTCAAGCAAAGCGGCGACAGCGACACTCATCAGTTCAAGGCCGAACGGGTGATCTACCGTGATGCGCTGAGCAAGACCTCCCTGAGCCTGGGCCTGTCGCACCTGGCCACCGACAACTACGTGGCGGGCAGCAAGCTGGCTAACAGCAGCAACCGCATCACCGAATTGCAATACGGCTTCAACCATGGCCGACGCATCGGCGGCGGGTTCCTCAACCTGGACCTGGGCCTGCAGCAAGGGATTGGTGCTTTAGGGGCCCAGGGCGATCACGACCCGGGCCCGGCCGACGCCACCGCGCGCTACCAGAAATACACCGGCACCCTCAGCTACCTGCTGCCGTTCAAACTGTGGGGCGAGTCCTTCAGTTTCAGCAGCCTGGCCACCGGGCAGCACAGCGAAGACGTGCTGTTCAGCCCGCAGCGCATGAGCCTGGGCGGCGAGTCGTCGATTCGCGGCTACAAGGACCAGATGCTCACCGGCGACAGCGGCGGTTACTGGCGCAATGACCTGCGCTGGACCCGACCCGTGGCCTGGGCCTGGCTGCAGCCGGTGTTCAGCGAATACGGCAGCGACATCGGCTATGACCAGGGCGTGATCAGCGACGTCAAGCATGCCGGTGACGAACACGGCCGGGTGTCCAGCGACTCCCTGGAGCTGTTCGCCCGCGGCCAGCACGTCAACTTCAGCATCACCCTGGCCCATTCCCTGGAGCGCCCGGCGGTCATGACCGACCGTGAAGCCCCAGTGTATTTCCGCCTCGAATTCCTCCTTTAAAAAACGCTTGCGAGACGCTGAACATGGACGTACGCCACCTGGCTTTCCTGGCCCGCCAACCCTCGGCCGAGATTCAACCTCGCGAGCGTTTCTGGGGCATCTCCAAGCGTGGCCTGGCGCTGATTCTGGCCAACGCCCTGTTCTGGCAACCGCTGTGGGCCGAGGCCGGCGGTATCACCGTCAGCGGTCAGGGCACCAGCCTGAACGCGGCCGGCAATGGCGTGCCCATCGTCAACATCGCCGCGCCCAACGCCAGCGGCCTTTCCCATAACCAGTACAGCGACTACAACGTCGGCAGCCAGGGCCTGATCCTCAACAACGCCACCAGCAGTACCCAAAGCACGCAACTGGGCGGCATCATCGTCGGCAACGGCAACCTCAAGGGCACGGCCGCCACCACCATCCTCAACGAGGTGACCAGCACCAACCGCAGCCAGCTCAATGGCTACACCGAAGTGGCCGGCCAGGCCGCCCACGTCATCGTTGCCAACCCCTACGGCATCACCTGCAACGGTTGTGGGTTCATCAACACCCCGCGTGCCACCCTAACCACCGGCACACCGGTGCTGGACGCCAGCGGCAAGCTGGACCACTACCAGGTAGACGGTGGCGACGTGGCCATCGACGGCGCCGGCATCAACGCCAACAACGTCGACAGCTTCGAAGTCATCACCCGTTCGGCACGCATCAACGGCCAGATCAACGCCAACCAGCTGACCGTGATCGCCGGCCGCAATGACGTCGATGCCACCACCCTGCACACCACCGCCCGTGCCGACGACGGTAGCACCAAACCTACCCTGGCCATTGACTCCACCGCCCTGGGCGGCATGTACGCCAACACCATCAAACTGGTGGGCACTGAGCAAGGGGTAGGGGTCAACCTGGCCGGCAACCTGGCGGCCAGTGCCGGCGACATCGAACTGGACGCCAACGGCCACCTCAACGTCGCCCAAACAGCGGCCAGCGGCGCCGTCACTGTCAACGCCCAAAGCGTCACCACCCAAGGCCCGGTGTATGCCGGTAGCCACCTGAACGTCACCACCCGCGGTGACCTTAACAACAACCAGAACCTCGCCGCCCGCGACGCCATCACTCTTAGCAGCGGCGGCCAGTTGAGCAACAGCGGCATCATCGAAGCCGGTGTCAATGCCGACAACAGCCGCAACACCACGGGCGATGTCAGCGTCAGCGCGCAGAACCTGAGCAACAGCGGCAGCGTCATTGCCAGCCGCACCCTCAGCGCCCAGGTGGCGCAGACCCTGACCAACCAGGGCGGCACCCTGAGCGCCCAGCAGCAGGTGCAAGCCAGCGCTACGACGCTGGACAACCAGAACAAGGGCCGGGTCATGAGCACCGGTACCCTGGGGCTCACCGTCGGCCAGTTGCTCAACGCCCAGGGCGGCCTGGTGACCAGTAACGGTGCCCTCACGGTGCAGTCCGGCTACGTCAACAACAACGGCGGCGAACTGTCGAGTCTGGCCGACGTCACCCTCAACCTGGCTTCGCTGGACAGCGTGGCCGGGTTGGTGAATGCCGGTACCACAGTGACCCTCAACGCCAGCGGCGCTCTCAATAACCAGGGCGGCACGATCACCGCTACCTCGGCCGTGAACCTGACAGCAGGGCAGGTCGACAACAGCCAGGCGGGGCACATCAGCAGCGCCGGGGCGCTGACCGCTAGCGTCAGCGGCCTCGACCAGCACGCCAAGGGCCAGTTGAGCGCCAGCGGCGCCTTGACCCTGAACCTCAACCATGGCCTGCTCGACAACCAGAACGGCCTGATCACCAGCCCCGGCCCGTTGAAACTCGACAACCTCGCCGCCGTGGCCAACCAGGGCGGTGAAATCTCCAGCCAGCAAGCCTTCGCCCTGGCCGCCAGCAGCCTGGACAACAGCAACGGCAAGGTCACCAGCCAGCAAAGCCTGGTGCTGCGTATCGATCAGGCCCTGAGCAACATCGCCGGCCTGGTTTCGGCCAACGGCATCGACGCCCGGGCGGGCAGTCTGGACAACAGCAATGGCAGCATCGACAGCAATGCCGACCTGACATTGACCGTCGGCGGCGCGCTGCTCAACCACAACGGCGAGCTGTCCAGCGCGGCCACTACCCAGATACAAGCGGCCAGCCTGGACAACAGCAACGGCCAGGCCAATGGCGACACCGCGTTGACCGTCGGGCTCAGCGGCGCGCTCAACAATCAGCAAGGCACCCTCGGTGCCGGCCAGGCCGTCAGCATCAGCGCCGCCAGCCTGGACAATAGCAACGCGGGCAGTCTGGTGAGCAACGCCAGCCTTACCACCCACGTCACCGGCGTGCTGGATAACCACCACCAGGGTTCCATCAGCGCCAAGGGCGCGGTCGACCTGCACAGTGGCAGCCTGGCGAACCAGGCCGGCTCCATCACTGCCGACGGCACCTTGAGCCTCGCCACCGGCAGCGCCGACAACACCAGCGGGCAGATCACCAGCAAACGCAACCTGACCGCCAGCGTCGGTGACCTCAGCCAGCAAGGCGGCGAGCTGGAGTCCCAGGCCGCCCTGACCTTGACTGGCAGCACCCTGGATAACCGCAACGGCGGTATTGTCGCCGCCAACCAGCCACTGGTGCTGGCGCTCAACAGCATCGACAACCGTGGCGGCAAACTGTCCAGCGCGGCCAGCGTCGCCATCACCGGGCAGAGCCTGAACAACAGCAACGGCGGCAAGGTCCTGGCCGGCACGGCCCTGGGCCTCACCGTGGCCCAGGTCATCAACCAGGCCAAGGGCCTGCTGTCCAGCCAGGGCCGCGTCACCCTCCAGGGCCTGAGCCTGGACAACAGCGGCGGCACCCTGTCGGCGCTGTCGGCCTTGAACATCGACCTGGCCAACGCCCTGACCAACACCCGCGGCCTGCTCGACAGCGAAGGCAGCCTGCGCGTCACCAGTGCCAGCCTGGACAACACCTCCGGCAGCTTGAGCAGCGCCACCGCCTTGTCCCTGACCACCACGGGCGCCGTGTTGAACGAAGGCGGTGCGATCACCACCGACCAGAACCTGACCCTGGCCAGCGCCAGCCTCGACAACCAGCAACAAGGCACCCTTTCCGGGGGCGGCGTCACCCGCGTCACCACCGGCCAGTTCGACAACGGCCAGGGCGGCAGCCTCACCAGCGGCGGCACCCTGGCCCTGACCGCTGGCCAGCTCAACAACGGCAGCGCTGGCCGCATCGCCAGCACCGACGCCCTGACGGCCAGCATCACCGGCCTGAACCAGCAGGGTGGCCAACTGTTCAGCAACACCCAGTTGAACCTGGACCTCAACCAGGGCCAGTTGACCAACGGCGGCCTGATCAACGCGCCGATCCTGGTGCTGAAAAACCTCGCCGGGGTCGACAACAGCCACGGCGAAATCTCCAGCCCCCAGGCGTTCAGCTTCAGCGCCGACAGCCTCACCAACACCAGCGGCAAGCTGATTTCCGACCAGGGCCTGACCCTGGTCGTCAACCAGGCCCTGAGCAACATCAACGGCATGATCTCCGCTGCCGTGCTCACCAGCCACAGCACCAGCCTGGACAACAGCGGCGGTACCCTCAGCAGCCAGGGCGACCTCAACCTGGGCGTTACCCAGGCACTGGGCAACCAGAACGGCACGTTGCTCAGTGACGGCAACCTGCTGCTGAGCGCCGCCAATCTCGATAACACCAACGGCTCGATCTCCGGCAAGGGCGATGTCAATGCCAGCGTCGTCAGCCTGATCAACCCGAACGGCGAACTGTTCGCCAGCGGCGCCTTGACCCTCACCGGCACCACCCTGGACAACCGCCAGAACGGTTTGGTGGGCGCGCTCAACGCCATGGCCCTGAACGTCGCCAGCATCGACAACCGTGGCGGCGAACTCTCCAGCAACACCGGCCTGACCATCACCGGTCAAAGCCTGAACAACAGCGATGGCGGCCTGGTGATCGCCACCCAAGGCCTGGGCCTTAACGTTGCCCACGTGGTGAACCGCAACGCTGGCCAGCTCACCGGCAAGGCCGGCCTGACCCTCACCGGCCAGACCCTGGACAACACCGGCGGCACCCTGTCCAGCCTGCACAACCTGCAGGTAACCCTGACAAGCGACCTACTCAACCCCCAAGGCCTGCTGAGCAGCGAGGGCACTCTTACGGTGTCGGCGGCCAGCCTGGCCAACCAGCAGGGCAGCCTGTCCAGTGCCGGCCTGCTGAGCATGACCACCCCCGGCGCGGTCAATAACCAAGGCGGCCAATTGGTCACCGATGGCGGCCTGAACCTGAGCAGCGCCAGCCTGGACAACAGCCAGAAAGGCACCCTTAGCGCCAAGGGCGCCATGACCCTCGCCACCGGCGCGTTCGACAACAGCCAGGGCGGTGATGTCAGTGGCGGCGACAGCCTGACCCTGACCGCCGGCCAACTGAACAACGCCAGCGGACAGATCGCCAGCCAGGCCGCCCTGACCGCCAACCTCACCGGTCTGGCACAGGCCGGTGGTCAGCTGTTCAGCAACACCGCGCTCACCTTGGACCTTAATCACGGTGCACTGACCAACACCAGCGGCCTGATCAACGCCCCGGTGCTGGTGCTGAACAACCTCGCTGCCGTGGACAACAGCAGCGGCGAAATCTCCAGCGCCCAGGCCTTCACCTTCAATGCCGACAGCCTGGCCAACGACGGCGGCAAACTGCTCTCCAACCAGTCCCTGAGCGTGCTGGTCAACCAGGCCCTGAGCAACCTCAACGGCACCATCGCCGCCGCCGCCTTGCAAGTACAAGCGGCCAGCCTCGACAACGCCGGCGGCACTTTGAACAGCCAGGGCGACCTGGCCCTGATCGTCAACGGCCAACTCACCAATAACCACCTGGGCCTGGTCAACGCCGGCGGCAACCTGGCCATCACCGCCGCAGGTATCGACAACAGCACCGGCGGCAACTTGCTGGGCAGCGCTATCGCCCTGGACTTCGGCACTGCAACCGGCGACCTGAACAACGCCAGCGGCCTGATCACCACCACCGGCAACCTGACCGTCAAGCATCTGCGCGACCTCAACAACCAGAACGGCGAACTCTCCACCGGCCAAAGCCTGACCCTGGCCGGCCGCACGCTCGACAACACCAGCGGCAAGCTGATCAGCGACAACCTGCTGACCCTCACCGCGAGCAGCCTGCTCAACCCCGGCGGCCTGATTTCTGGCTGGCAAGGGGTGATCATCAGCGCCGCCAGCCTGGACAACCGCAACACCGGCACCGTTTCCAGCCGCTACGGCGACGTCACGGTCAACGTGCAAGGCGACCTGCTCAACGGCAACAACGGCGCCCTGGTCAGCCAGGGCGCGCTGAACGTCAGCGCCAATAACCTCGACAATACCGCTGGCATCCTCTCCAGCGGCGCTGGCCAAACCCTCACCGTCGCCAACCTGCTGAACAACAGCCAAGGCGGCCTGATCGACAGCGGCGCCAGCCTGACCCTGCAGGCCATGAGCCTGAATAACAACGCCGGCACCCTCAACGCCGAAACCGCCTTAGCCTTCACCGGCACCAGCTTCGACAACACCAGCGGCAGCGTGGCCGCCAACGGTACCGGCACCCTCAACCTGCTCGGCGTGCTCACCAACACCCATGGCAAACTCGCCACCGGCAGCGACCTGCTGATGCAGGGCGCCACCCAGGTCAATAACGAAAACGGCCAACTGGCCAGCCAAACCCTGCTGACCCTGCTCACCGGCGACCTGGACAACAGTCAGGGCGGCACCGTCGCCGCCAACGGCGCACTGAACATCACCGCCAGCGGCGCCGTGCAAAACAATGGCAACGGCCTGATCTACAGCCAGAACGCCGCCGTCAACCTGCACGCCGCCAGCCTGGCCAACAGCCAAGGCACCCTGCAAGCCGGCACCGCCCTGAGCGTGACCACCAGCGGTGATATCGACAACCAGAGCGGCACCTTGCTGGCCCAGAACGACGCCCTGACCGTCACCGCCAACACCCTCGACAGCCGTGGCGGCACCCTCAGCAGCCTCAAGGCCGCCTTCACCGCCTACCTGACCGGCGCGCTGAAAAACGGCTACGACCTGAGCAACAACAGCAAGAAAGGCACTATCCAGGCCCAAAGCCTGAACCTCACCAGCACCGGCCTGGACAACGATGGCGGCCGCATTGCCGCGCAAACCGGCGACGCGGTGATCAGCACCGGTGACTTCAACAACCAGAACGGCGGCCTGTATGCCGGCGGCAAGGTCAACGTCACCGCCCATGACCTTGATAACAGTGGCGCGGCGGATGGCCAGATCGGCGGCCAGCAGATTGACCTCAGCCTCAGTGGTGCGCTGAACAACGAAAACGGCATTGTTGAAAGCGACAGCACCCTGGGGATTACGGCGGCCAGCATTGATAACCAGACCGGTAAGTTGCGGGCTCTGGGGGCTACGGGCAGCACCACCCTGAACGTCAGTGGACTGCTGAACAACAGCAACGGCACCCTGGAAAGCGCCAATCAGAACCTGACCCTGAACGCCGGCAGCTTCCTCAACGCCAATGGCAGCCTGCTGCACGTGGGTACCGGCACTTTCGCCATTGCCACCGCCAACCTCACCAACGCGGGCGGCAGCGTGGTCACCAACGGCAGCCTGACCATCGCGGCTGACAACTGGACCAACAGCAGCGTCATCCAGGCCGGCGACCTCACCGTCAACGTCAACACCCTCAACCAGACCGCCAGCGGCGAACTGCTGGGCACCCGCAGCCTGACCGGCAACGGCGCCACCTGGAACAACGACGGTCTGCTGGCCAGTGACGGTACCCTGGGCTTGACCCTGTCCGGCAGCTACGGCGGCAACGGCCGCCTCACCAGCACCGGCGACATGAACCTCAGTGCCGCGCACATCACCCTGGGCAGTGCCACCAGCATCGCTGGGGGCGGCAACACCACGGTCAACCTGGCCGGGCAACTGAGCAACGCTGGCCGCCTGACCTCGGGCGCCGGGCTGACCGTCAACGCCGCCGGTGTCGACAACGAAGGCACCCTGGGCAGCGGCACTGGGCTGATCCTGACCGCCGGGGCACTGAGCAACACCCAGGGCCTGATCTTCAGCGGCGGCGACATGAGCCTGCGCGTGGCCTCGCTGAACAACAGTTACGCCAACATCTACAGCCTGGGCAACCTGACCATTGATCGGGACGGGCAGGGCGGCCTGGCCGACAGCATCGTCAATAGCTCTTCCACGCTGCAAAGCGATGGCAACATGAGCCTGGCGGCCAGCACCATTCAGAACGTGCGGGCGATCCTGAACGTGGACAACGCTGGCACCTACACCGCCGACATTGTCGAACTGCCCTGCAACACCGCTTATGAAGGCGACTGTGAAGGTGGCAACCGCAACGGGCTGTTCCAAGTCACCCAACGCAGCAAACTGGAAGTCACTGACGCCAGCGCAGCGTCCAGCATCACCTCAGGCGGTGACCTGGCCCTGACAGGGGGGGACCTCCTCAACAGCAGCAGTACGGTCGCCACCTCGGGCAACCTCACCGCGCAACTGACCAACCTCACCAACCAGGGCGTCGAGACCAGCGACACCGAAGACAGCCGCACCTACGTCTCGGCCCGGCACAACCTGGGTAACGTGGAACAAGCGGCCAACACCTTCAGCCAACAGTACTGGTACCTCAACAGTGGCTACGACGCCAACAACCTGAGTGGCCTGCCGGCGGCCCTGGCGCACTTCCTCAGCATCACCGAAAGCGAAGTCAAATCGCTGCATACCACCACCCAACTGTCGGGCGGTGACCAAAGCTACGCGGCCGTGATCCAGGCGGGCGGTGCGGTCAACATCAGCACCCAGAACAACTTCGACAGCAGCGTCATCACGCCCGGCTTCGACTACGTAGGCGCCGGTGCCCGCACCGACACCACCGCACCCGGCACCGCGTACTCCACCCACGTCACCCTCAACGCCCAACTGCCGCCCAACCTGGCCCAGCAGGAAGTCGACCCGCTGACGTTGCCCGGCTTCAGCCTGCCCACCGGCCAGAACGGCCTGTTCCGTCTCAGCGGTCAAAGCGGTTCTACCGGTAGCGCCAGCTCCGCACCACAGAGCTGGACCCTGGCCAGCGGCCAGTTGACCGGCGCCCAGGCGCAAGTCGCCACCCCGGTCGCCCAGGCGCGAGCCCTGCAGGTAGGCAGCGTTGCCCAAGCGTCCGGCAGCAGTGTGTTGCTGCAGCAAACCACCCGTACCACCACCGGCACGGGCACCCCGGTCAGCACCTTGCAGGTCAGCGCACCGAGCACCACGGGCGCCACGGAGCCAGCCCATGACACCGCCGACACCAGCGTTACCCAGGCCAGTACCCCTGTCACCACCACCGTGACCACCCAAACCGTGGCCCGCGTGCAAGGCGTACCCGACACCAGCACCCAGTCCCAACCGCAAAAGTACCTGATCGAAACCAACCCCGCGCTCACCAACCTCAAGCAGTTCATGAGCTCGGACTACATGCTGTCCGCCCTGGGCTACAACCCCGACGCCAGCGAAAAGCGCCTGGGCGACGGCCTCTACGAACAGACCCTGGTCGATCAGGCCATCGTCGCCAGAACCGGCGCCCGCTTCATCGACGGCCAAACCAGCGACGCGGCCCAGTTCAAATACCTGATGGACAACGGCGTCGCCGCCCAGCAGTCCCTGAACCTCACCGTCGGTACGGCCCTGACCGCCGAACAGGTCGCCGCCCTGACCCACGACATCGTCTGGATGCAGAGCGAAGTCGTCGACGGCCAGACCGTGCTGGTGCCCGTGCTGTACCTGGCCAACGCCAACAACCGCCTGGCCGCCAACGGCGCCCTGGTGGAAGGCAGCGACGTCAGCATCATCGCCGGCAGCGACCTGACCAACGCCGGCACCCTCAAAGCCACCGGCAGCCTGTCGGCCATCGCCGGCAACAACCTCACCAACACCGGCGTAGTCCAGGCCGACAGCCGCCTGGACCTGCTGGCGGGCAACACTCTCACCAACCAGTCCGGCGGCATCATCGCCGGGCGCGACGTCAGCCTGACCGCTGTCGACGGCGACGTGAACAACGACCGAACCGTCACCAGCCACCAGAGCGCCGAAGGCTCAGCCACCGAAACCACCGACTTCGTCGACAGCGCCGCGCGGGTGGAAGCGGCCAACAGCCTGACCATCAACGCCGGGCAGGACGTCAACAACAGCGGCGGTGTGCTCACCAGCGGTGCGGGTACCACCATCACCGCTGGCCGCGACGTGAACATCACCGCCGCCCAGGCGACCGACAGTGCCACGCGCACGGCTAACCACACCAGCTCCACCATTACGCAGAACGGCTCGACCATCACCTCGGGTGCGGACCTGACGATCAGTGCCGGGCGGGATTTGACGGCGGTGGCGAGTCAGCTGAGTGCCAAGGGGGATGTGGCGCTTTCGGCTACCGATAACCTGAGCCTGAGCTCGGCGGCGGATGAGACGCATAGTTATAACAAGACGAAGAAGGTGACGGCGCAGGATGATCAGGTTACTCAGGTGGCGACTACCGTTACGGCGGGTGGCAGCGCCAGCCTTACCGCTGGCCAGGACCTGACCCTGACTTCCAGCAACGTCACGGCGGGTACCGACGCCTACGTTTATGCGGGCGACAAGCTGCAAGTGCTGGCTGCGCAGAACACCGATTACTCGCTGTACGACATGAACAAGCGTGGGAGTTGGGGAAGTCATAAAACCCAGCACGACGAAGTCACCAAAACCACCAACGTGGGAAGTGTCGTTACCGGTGGCGGCAACCTGACATTGGCCAGTGGCAGTGACCAGCTTTATCAAGCGGCGAAGCTCAACAGCGGTAATGATCTGACGGTTACCAGTGGCGGTGCTGTGACGTTCCAGGGTGTGAAGGATCTGGATCAGGAGACGCATCTCAAGAGCAATAGCGACCTTGCCTGGACCAGTTCCAAAGGCAAGGGCAGCACCGACGAGACCCTGCAACAGACCCAGATGACAGCCAAGGGCAAGACCGTGATCAACGCGGTCAACGGGCTGAACATCGATGTGAAGCAGATCAACCAGGAAACCGTTAGTCAGGTGATCGACACCATGGTGAAGGCGGATCCGAGCTTGAGTTGGTTGAAGGATGCTGAAACCCGGGGAGATGTGAATTGGCAGCAGGTGAAGGAGGTTCATGACTCCTTCAAGTACAGCACTCACGGGTTGGGGGCTGGTGCGGAAATAATCCTGGCGATTGCCATGAGTCTCGTTATGGGGCCCGCAGGCCTAGGCTTGGGAACCATAAGCGCCGCTGGTGCGGGAAGTCTGGCCACGACTGCCATCACCAGCACCATTTCCAACAACGGCAACCTGGGGTTGGCACTTAAGGACACGCTAAGCGCCAGTAGCTTGAAAAGCGCTGCAGTTGCAATGGCCACGGCAGGTGTCGCGGCGAACTATATCGATCCCAAATTTAGTGGCACTCAAGTGCCCCTGAGCAACCTCACCAAGGGATTCGACCTGTCGACCCTTGCCGGTATCGGTGGTTTTGCGGTGAACGCAGGGGTTAACGGTATCGCATCGAGCGTTATCACCACTGCTATCGAAGGGGGCAGTTTTAGTAAGAACTTGACCGGAAGTCTCATCAGCTCAGCTGCCAATGTAGCAGCCGCTGTTGGCTTTAATGCCATTGGTGGGTATGCCGAAACTAAATACCTCGATGCGCAGAAGGCGGGCGATATCGTCGGTGAGGCGATGTGGGGGGAAGGTGGTGTCGCACGCACTGCGTTGCATGCGGTACTGGGCGGCGCGATCACGTCCGCTGATGGCGGCGACTTCGCCACCGGGGCCATTGCGGCAGGCGCCAGCGAGGCGATGGCGGGGGTCCTGAATACCACGTTCAAAAACGATCCCACATTGCGTTCAGCGATGTCTCAGGTCGTCGGTGTATTGGCTACAGGTGTTGCAGGAAAAGATGAAGCACAGGGCAGTTGGATTGCCCAGATGGGGGATGAGTACAACCGGCAACTGCATCAGCCTGAGGCTGTGGCCCTAAGTAACCTCAAAGCAGCCCATCCAGAGGACGCGGACAAATACGATGCTGCCGCTTGTGCATTAGTCAATTGCAGCGCTTCCGTACCGCCAGATTATACGCCTGGCTCGGATTATTTGAAGCTTACTTCCATGGAGGCAGCGGGTAAAACGTACATTGCGCAAGAGGGGGCGTTGATTGATACGGGGGCGTTTACTTACAACCCGATCGACACGCTAAACGATTCAATGCTCGCGGGCGGTGAGGTCACTCAGAGGATCGCAAGCGGAGCGAAGGCCGTCACTAGCGTAATTGCGGGCGTATCGCTATCCGCTGTCACGGCTGCAGAAGCTCCTCTGTGTGTAAGCGTTATTGGCTGTGCAGCGCCTGCCTTTACCGGTGCACTTAGTGCCGCCTCTTTGAATGACGGAAGAGTCTATACCGATGAGACGTTTGCTCCTTACACCAATTCGCAGGCGTCGGACGTACTGAAGTCGTTTGATCCCGCTACCTACCCTGGCGAGTCGAATCCAGTAGGAAGCTTGATTAACTCTGTTGGGCTCTTTGGGGCGGGCGCAGTGGGAGGCAAAGTCCTTTCGAGCCTAGGCAGTGTTGGGAGTGAGGTACAAGGCAGCGGTCTGGAGCTTGGAAGTGAGGTCAAAAGCGGTCTTGACGAAGCTGAAGACCTTTTTGGCTCAGCTGGCGATTCTGAGGCCCAGCCAAAGCTTGAAACAGCAGCCACCGATACGAAGGTAGGCAACGGTGGTGCCTCTTCCTCTAACAGTGAAGGCCTTACATCACCTTCAGAGCAGGTTGCTAGCTTAGGGCAAGCGACGAGTCCGAGCGTAACGCAAGCCTCTACATCAGGCGTTGATGAAGGTGCGCCGCTCGTAGCTGCTGGTGGTGTGAATGCTGGTCTTGTGACGGACGCGAATGCTGGGGTATCGTGGGGTGCTGCCGAAGAGGTTGCGGGTGCAAAAGCAACTGGTGACGCTGCCGGTAAGGTAGATGATCTTGCGTCAACTAAGGTAAAGTGGGTTGATGAGAATGCAGGTATGAGTTCGCGTGCCCGGGATTACAATGACTCAGCAACCGGTGCTCGCTCCAATCCTGCAACGCAATCTGGCCAAGCTCCTGCGCTAGAAAGAACAATGCCGGATGGATCAACAAAGTTGGTTAAATTCGATGGTGTGGATGGTGAAGTTTTAGTTGATCGCAAGATTTCGGTTGTAACGACAAGCAAATCGAAGGACCAGGCGCTTAGGCAGTCTGACGTGTTAAGTCAGAATGGTTTAACTGCGCGCTGGGAAGTACCTACACAGGCTCAAGCAAATAGAGCTCAGAAAATGTTTGATGAGCTGGGCATTAAAAATATTTCAGTGAAGGTGATTCGTGAGCCAGGAAATCAATAAGCACGTTGCGCGAGCCATTGTTGAGCTTGCTATATTTCTTGAGTTTTCGGGGGATGATGCATTAAATCCAGATGCTGCAATGCAGGGGCTTGAACAATTAGCTTCGACATTGCAAATGATGGACTTGGAATCTAAATCATCTTTGTGCTCACAGTTTAAAAGCATCGCAATAGAGTATTCAGATGAGCAGGCAGAGTTTGTGGAAAGCTTGGGCGAAGCGCTGGGGTTGATCGAGGAGTAGTTTGCTCATCAGTAAAAGCCCCAGATTTACTGACATGCAATGACTTTGTATCACACTGACACCGGCCTTGCGCCGGTGTTTTTGCACCCTATCTGCACCCTATCTGCACCCTAATTGCACTCTTTTTGCGCCCTATTTGCATCCTTTCTGCAGTCCTTTTGTCTCCTTTTTGTCTACCACCCTGACGACCTACGGTCTATCTACTCAATACGCCCTTTTTGAGCATGAATTTTCGCTCCTTAACAGGAGCAAAATCTCAATACACAACACGCACCTCTTGCGAGGTGGGTATGCGACTGGGATGTTGAGCAGGAAGCACGGCTTGGTCCAGCAAATGTTAGTTTGATTAGTTTTATTGGGTATCAGACACAAGTTGCTGGGTTGCTGAGCAGGCGCAGTCAAAGGAGTTGCTTGGGATTTTTTAGGAGCTCGGTGACAGAGCGGGTGGGAGCCTCCCAGGCTTTGCCTGACACACTGGATAATGCGGGAATTAAAGTGGTGTTTCATTGAGGTGAAGTTTGCGACTTACTATAATCCAAGTACGAATAATTACCGGTGCAAAGGCTTTTTCGCTTAATTTGGTTAGGGTTGCACATGCTACGGCGTGTGGGTTTATTAGTGGAACAGCACCAAGTGATAAACTTCGTCGAGACTGTGAGTATTGGTAGAAGTTAGAGATGCGGATGTCGAAGTTAAATTTTCATAAAGGCTGGTTTTTATATTGAAACGGTACATGCTATAGTTGCAAAGCTTTCTGGTGCTGTTTCAGTAACTAGTGTGCTGAGTGGGTAGTTCGTTTTCTAACGTGCGACGGTATGCTGGGCGCCCCCGCCCAGAGTTGGTTGTACGCAAGCCTCGACCAATCGCTTCTTTTGCACTGCGACCCGCCGACGTCATCACGCTTCAAGGTTGGTTGCGCATGAGTACGCTGGAGCAAAGCCTCGGCCAGCGTGCACGGATACTAATTTTGCTCAATGAAGGGGTGACGTCCATGGCCATTTGTGATCAGTTAATCACATCACCGACAGTTTTCAAGTGGCGAAAACGCTAGCTGGCATCGGGCATCGCGGGCTTGAGCGACCTGCCCAAATGACGACTCAGCTTGGCCAAGGAAACGCCTTGAGTATTTTTAACCAAAACATTAAAGATTTCTAGCTGATCCCACCCGGAGGTAAGTGATGTTATTGGAGCTGGACTATAAAGGCGCGCCAATGAAGTTGGTGTATGAGCTTTCCAAGGCGCTTGAAAAAAACCCCGAGCGTGTTGCTTTGGCGCAGGCGTTAACGCTTGATCCGTCAAGGCCTATGATGGGGCTCAAAGGAACTTGCGGACTGTTTGGTTCAAAAGAGTGGTGGCTGAATATTAGTCAGAAAAAAATGCCGCTGGTGTTTGTTTCAGGAATAATTCGACGGACGTATTTTGCCGGGCATGATAAACCCAGTCAGCACAATACGGTTGAGCTGTTGACGCGTGAAGGTTCCGTCATTGATGTTGGGATTTATGTGAACGATCGTAACGATGTTTCGCTCTTTAAGGTTGGGCGCGGCGTGAAGGTTGTATACGCTTTGGATGAACTGAAAAAACAACCAGCGCCCGACGGGGGGGTGAATTATGCTGAAACTGCTATTGAAATGGCGGTTTCATTGGAAAATGATGTTGGTCGCTGAGAAGTGGCAAAAAACTCTTTGCGCTAATTTTGTGGCTCTTGAGTTTAAATAGCGACGGAAGGCCGATTCCGGCCTTCCGGGAAGGACCGCTTTGCGTCGAAAGCGGTTGAAGCCTGGAACAATCAACCCTCGGCTTCGACATTGGTTCATCGTACGGGTACGTCCATAGGCATTCCACCTATGAAGCGTACCCTAGCCAATCAACTCCCTTAGAAACCTACAAGAGCCTTCGCAACGTGACCTGCAATACTCGGGCTCTCGTTCAGTCTACAAGTACTGTACCCATACCAGTCCTTCGTAACCGCTCCATGAACCCCACATTCAAAGCGGCCCTCTGATCCCTGATGCTGTGCTCCCGATTCTTTTCCGGAGCCAGTACCTCATGATGCGACCCGACGCCAAAGTCGAAAAAGTCTACCTCTACCCCAAGCCCGTGGACTTCCGAAAGTCG
>NZ_JAPYKM010000038.1:0-64320 GCF_029623465.1 Pseudomonas sp. RIT-To-2
GGAATAGCCAGCGCCTGATGCGCACCGTAGGGTTCACCCAGCCGGACGCGCCGCCAGAGCGCGCTGGTTCTCACTTTTCGTTGCTGCCTCCGTATACCTAGAACAACCAAGAGGATAACGACATGAGCGATGCCCCCGCGCAGGCCCCTGCGCTCAAGCCCACCCTGAAAGTGTTCGATGTGGTCGCCATCACCGTCTCGGCGGTGACCCCGGCCAGCTCCGTGTTCGTGATCGCGCCTTTCGCCATCAAGCAGGCCGGTTCAGGGATGATCATGGCGTTCCTGATCGCCGCGGTGCTGGCGCTGATGTTTGCCTTTTGCTACGCCGAACTGGGCCGCGCCCACCGCAGTGCCGGTGGCGAGTATGTGTACGCCAAGCGCGTGTTCGGCGGCATGGCCGGGTACGCCACGTTCCTGACGGTGCTGGTGATGTTGCTGTTCATTCCGCCCGTGCTTGCCACGGGTGCGTCTACTTACCTGAATGCGGCGCTGGGTACTCATTTCGACGCGCAGACGGTGGCCCTGGTGATCGTCGTCGCCAGCTTTGCCCTGGGCGTGCTCAACATCAAGCTCAATGCCTGGGTGACCGGCACCTGCCTGATACTGGAAGTGGCGGCGCTGCTGGTGATCGTCGCCCTGGGCTACGGCCACGCTGAACAGCCCATGAGCGTGCTGGTGCACCCGCAGGTCGTGGTCGACGGCGCCTTGCAGGCCGCGCCCTGGGCGCTGGTGATCGGTGCGGTCGGCGTGGGGCTGTTCTCCTATAATGGCTACGGTGGTGCGGTGCTGCTGGGCGAGGACATGCACGACGGCGGTCATGGCGTGGCCAAGGCAGTGCTGTGGTCGCTGGTGCTGGTGGTGATCATCGAACTGGTGCCGCTGAGCGCATTGCTGATCGGCGCGCCGTCCCTGAGCGCGATGATCGCCAGCCCCGACCCTATCGGCTACCTGCTGACCAGCCATGGCAGCCCGCTGCTGGCACGCCTGGTCAGCGCCGGCATCTTCCTGTCGGTGTTCAACGCTTTGGTGGCCATCGTTATCCAGACCGGCCGGGTGGTGTTCAGCAGTGGCCGCGATGCACTGTGGACAGCGCCGTTGAACCGGGCCTTCAGCAAGATCCACCCGCGCTGGGAGTCACCATGGCTGGCCACACTGTTCCTGGCCGTACCCTCGGCGGCGCTGACGTTCAACTCGGATCTGGCCAGCCTGACCTCGTTCAGCGTGCTGCTGATCGTGCTGGTGTACCTGATCGTCGCCCTGTGCGCGCTGTTCAGCCGGGTACTGCGCCGCGACCGCGAGCACCCGTACCGCATGCCGCTGTGGCCGATGCCGGCGCTGCTGGCCACCGCGGGGGCCGGTTACCTGATGCTGACCTTGCTGGCCGATGCGTCGAGCCGCGATGTGATGGTGCTGACAGGACTGCTGGCGGTATCGGTCATCCTTTATTGCACCACCGGGCGCCTGAGCCCGGCTTTCCAGAAACTCTGAAACAGGAGCCACCATGCGTGCGCGTGAATTGGGCATCACCCTGGGGCTGGGCACGCCCGGCGAACTGAATGCGATTACCGATGTACCGGGTGTGCGGGTGGGCCACAGCACGCTGCGCACGGTGGTCGAGGGCAAACACGTGCGTACCGGTGTCACCGTCGTCGAACCACGGCCCGGCGCTGCGCGCCAGCAGCCGTGCTTCGCCGGGTGCCATGTGCTCAACGGCAATGGCGATGCCACGGGGCTGGAGTGGATTCGCGAGGCAGGGTTGCTGACCACGCCGGTCGCCATCACCAACACCCACAGCGTGGGGGTGGTGCGCGATGCGCTCATTGCCCACGAGCGTGACAGCCTGCGTGACCCGGCGGTGTACTGGTGCATGCCGGTGGTCATGGAAACCTATGATGGCGTGCTCAATGACATCTGGGGCCAGCACGTGGGCGCCGCTCAGGTCGAGCAAGCCTTGGCGGCGGCCCGTTCGGGCCCTGTCACCGAAGGGGCCGTGGGTGGCGGTACCGGCATGATCTGCCACGAGTTCAAGGGCGGCATCGGCACGGCCTCGCGCAAGCTGGCGGCCGGGCAGGGTGGCTGGACAGTGGGCGCCCTGGTGCAGGCGAACCATGGCAAGCGCGGCGAGTTGCGGGTGGACGGCTACCCAGTGGGGCGCCACTTGGGCGAGCTACCCTCGCCCTTCGCCGAGCAGGGCACACCGGGCATGGGCTCGATCGTGGTGGTCCTGGCCACCGATGCGCCGTTGCTGCCGCACCAGTGCCAGCGCCTGGCCCAGCGGGCGTCCATCGGGATTGGGCGTACGGGTGGCGGCACCGAGGATTCCAGTGGGGATGTGTTCCTGGCATTCGCCACTGGCAACCGCGACCTGCCACCCGCCGATTACGGGCGCAAGGACCTGCCGCTGACCACGGCGCTGAGCATGGTCAACAACGACCACATCTCGGCGCTGTTCGCGGCGGCGGCGGAGGCGGTGGAGGAGGCGATCATCAACGTGCTGCTGGCGGGGGAGGACATGCGCGCCGATGACGGCACGCCGGTGCAGGGGCTCAAGGCGCAGGTGTTGCTGGCCGCGTTGCGGGCCAGCGGCTGGCGGTGAACCTTGCGGGGCCGGGCAACACTGAGAAACGGCGCAGCGCGCAGGATCAGTGGGGGCGCGGTAGTGTTTTCCCACGCTTGGCCCGGCCCACGGTAGCGCCCTGGCGTTACTTGAGCAGCGTGGCGAACCGGTCGATCGCCAGGGTGTAGCCCTGAGTACCAAACCCTGCGATCACGCCCACTGCTACCAGCGATACGTAGGAATGGTGGCGGAACGATTCACGCTTGTGCACATTGGAAATGTGCACTTCCAGCGTTGGCACTTCACAGGCGATCAATGCGTCGTGAATGGCCACCGAGGTGTGGGTCCAGGCGCCGGGGTTGATGACGATACCGGCCACGCGACCGCGGGCCTGGTGAATCCAGTCGATCATCTGGCCTTCGTGGTTGGTCTGCTTGCATTCCACGGTAAAACCGTGGCCCTCGCCGTGACGGCTGGCCATGGCTTCGACATCGGCCAGGGTCTCGTGGCCGTAGACGGCCGGCTCGCGCAGGCCGAGCATGTTCAGGTTGGGGCCGTTGAGTACCAGGATGATTTTGGACATTGTGTGTTCCTTGTAATGACAGGCGAATACCGATAGCAGGTTACAGGCGGCGCTCAGGATAACGGTAAACGAAGGGCAATACGAACCGTCGGGGTGATGACAGATTTTTCATCTGCGGTGGTTAAATATGTTATATCATAACCTCCCCAGCCCGCCGACGCTGTCTCGATCATGCCCTTTTCGTTTACCCATACCGCTTCCGTCTCAGGGGGGCGCCCTTGATTACCTGCCAACAGTTGCAATGGGGGCCGGCCGCGCGCCCGTTGACACCGCCACTGGACCTGCACCTGCCTGCCGGCAGCCTCACCGCGGTGATCGGTGGCAACGGTTGCGGCAAAAGCAGCCTGCTCAAGTGCATCGCCGGCCTGCAACGGCCGTTGGCGGGCAAGCTGCAGGTGACGGCGCGCACCGGTGGCATTGGCTACCTGGTTCAGCAACAGGCCATCGACCGGCAATTTCCCATCAGCCTGGGCGAACTGGTCAGTGCCGGGTTCTGGGGCAGCCGCCTGTCGCGCGCCGAGCGCCGGGCGCGGCTGAGCCGGGCCATGGACGACTGGCGCCTGGGTGGTCTGGAAAACCGCCATTTGCAGGCCTTGTCCGGGGGTGAACTGCAGCGCGCGCTGCTGGCGCGCCTGAGCCTGACCGAAGCACCGCTGTTGTTGCTCGACGAACCTGACGCCAGCCTCGATGAAGCCAGCCAAAGCCTGTTGTGGCAACAAATGCTGCAATGGCACCACCAGGGCCGCACCCTGTTGCTGGTGTGCCATGACCTGGCGGCGGTGCGCGAGCGCATCGACCAATGCCTGCTGATCGCCCCCCAGGGCTGCCGCCTGGACCACAGCGCCCAACTGATCGCCGGCGCCAGCCTGCGCAAGGTGGCCTGATGCTCGCGCACCTGTGGCAACCCTTCGTTGAATTCGCCTTCATGCGCCGTGCCCTGTTCGGTGGCTTGCTGCTGGCCGCCAGCGCCGCCCCGCTGGGGGTGTTCCTGGTGCTGCGACGCATGAGCCTGATTGGCGACGCCATTGCCCACGGCATTCTGCCCGGCGCGGCCACCGGCTTCTGGATAGCCGGCCTGTCGCTGCCGGCGCTGACCCTGGGCGGCCTTACCGCTGGCCTGGCGGTGGCCGGGCTGGCGGCCTGGATCAGCCGTAACACCGGCCTGCGCGAAGACGCCAGCCTGGCGGCCATTTACCCCATTTCCCTGGCCTCCGGTGTGCTGATCCTGGGCCTGGCCGGCAAGCGCCTGGATTTGCTGGGCCTGCTGTTCGGCTCGGCCCTGGCGGTGGACCAGACCACCCTGGACGCCATGGTCTGGGTGGCCATCGGCAGCCTGGCCGTGCTGGCGCTGATCTACAAGGCGCTGGTGCTGGACAGTCTCGACCCCTTGTTCCTGCGCAGCGTCAGCCGCTTCGGGCCGCTGGCCCACGGCCTGTTCCTGGGCCTGGTGGTGCTGAACCTGGTGGTGGGTTTCCAGGCCATCGGTGCCTTGATGATGGTGGGCCTGATGATGCTGCCCGCCACCGCCGCCCGGTTCTGGAGCCGCCGGCTGCCGGTGCTGTTGCTGTGCGCGGCGCTGATCGGTTGCCTGTCGGTGTGGCTGGGCCTCTTGGTGTCCTATTACCTGTCGCTGCCCAGTGGCCCCGCGATTGTCGTGGTAGCCGGTGCCGGTTACCTGTTGTCCGTGCTGTTCGGCCCGGTGCATGGCGTGCTGCGCCGTGACGGTTCGCCCATTCCTCAGTGAGTCTGATCATGCGTGTATTGATTGTGCTGTTGTCCGTGTTGTTGCCCGTGCTGGCCCAGGCCGCCGACAAGGTCAAGGTGGTGACCAGTTTCAGTATTCTCGCTGACATGACCCGGCAGATCGGCGGCGACTACATCCAGTTGGAAAACGTGGTGGGCCCCGACCAGGACGCCCATGTCTACGAGACCTCGCCGGATGACGCCCGCCATGTGCAGCAGGCAGACCTGATCATCGAGAACGGCCTGTCGTTCGAGCCTTGGCTGGACCGCCTGGTAACCAGCAGTGAAACCACCGCCAAGGTCATCAAGGCCAGCCAGGGCGTGCTGCCGCGCACCCTGGATGAGGAAGGTCAGACCGTGCCCGACCCGCATGCCTGGAACAGCCTGGCCAATGCCGAGGTGTACGCCGGCAATATCCTGCGCGGCCTGACCCAGGTCGACCCCGCCCACGCCAGCCAATACCAGCGTAACCATGATGCCTACGTGGCGCAGATCCGTGCGCTGCTGGCGGTCGCCCGGCAGACCTTCGACAGCCTGCCGGAAGGCAACCGCCGCATCGTCACCTCCCACGATGCCTTCGGTTACCTGGGGCAGGCCTACGGCATCCAGTTCCTGGCGCCCCAGGGCCTGAATACCGAGCGCGAGCCGTCGGCCGGTGAAGTGGCGGCGCTGATCCGGCAGATTCGCGCCGACCATATCAAGGCGGTATTCATCGAGAACATCGAAGACGCCCGCCTGCTGCGCCAGATCGCTGAGGAAAGCGGCGCGCGCATCGGTGGCACCCTGTATTCCGATGCCTTGACCGCCAGCGGCCCGGCCAGTACCTACCTGGGCTTCTACCGCGCCAACATCGAGACCCTGGGCAAGGCCCTGAAGGACTGACCCCGCGCGGCGTTCGTCACGCGCCCAGGTCCGCGCATGCCGTCGTGGGACCGGGCGCAAGCTCGGGAAGCGGGCGACGCGGTCGATCTGGCGGGCCCCTTCCCGAGCTTCGCCCGGTCCCACAGGACTGCCACGGCCCTGTGGCAGCGTGCCGTTGTGGGACCGGGCGCAAGCTCGGGAAGCAGACGACGCGGTCGATCTGGCGGGCCCCTTACCAAGCTTCGCCCGGTCCCACAGGATTGCCATGGCCCTGTGGCAGCGTGCCGTTGTGGGACCGGGCGCAAGCTCGGGAAGCAAACGACGCGGTCGATCTGGCGGGCCCCTTCCCGAGCTTCGTCCGGTCCCACAGGATTGCCCTGGCCCTGGCTGCGCGGCGCTTGTGGCGCGGGCGCTACACCAGTTTCTGGTGAATCTGCCGGGTCAGCAGTTCTACCCGTTCAGCCAACTGACGGGTGGTCTCGGTGAGCTGAGTGTTCTGGTCCATCAACTGCAGCAGCAACGCGGTGTTCTTCTCCGCGCGTTCCTGGCGTTCCATGTTGGCCTTGGCCAGGTCTTCGCGGTGCAGGGCATCCGCATCTGACTGGGCCTTGTCGCGGGCGGCCTGGCGGGTCTGGGCCAGCAGAATCAGCGGTGCGGCATAGGCCGACTGCAGGCTGAACGCCAGGTTCAGCAGAATGAAGGGGTAGACGTCGAACGTCACCAGCCCCGTCACGTTCGCCAGCACCCACAACACTACCACCAGCGTCTGCGCGCCGAGAAAGGTCGGCGTGCCGAAAAAGCGCGCGAACGCTTCGGCCTTCAGGGCGAAGGTGTCATTGCCAAACGTAGTGTTCAGGTGGTCGTGTTCGCGGTGAAAGCGCAGGTGGTCTTTGAGTGGGGTGGACATGCACGACTCCAGCGGTTCAGAGGGATACCCGACCATCTAAGCACAACGCTCGGGGCCCCATCATGAAGGCGGCAGGATGCAGAACGCCTGCCGCCACAGGGGCTTATCATGCACTTTGCATGATGTCGCAAAACACCGCCGCGCTAACGTATTGAATAGTAAAGGTATTGTTTTTTGGCATGGCTGGCACGCGCGCTGCACTAACACCTGTGCATGACTTACTGACTGTTTGCCAGGAGCACTACAACAATGACTACCCAAGCTGAACTTGCCACTGCCGCCGAGGGGTCCAACCACTCGGGTGTTTCATGGGCAGCGATATTTGCCGGGGCCGCCGCGGCCGCCGCGTTGTCGCTGATTCTCATCCTGCTGGGTTTCGGCCTAGGCTTCTCGGCGGTGTCGCCGTGGGCCGGGGAGGGTGCCAGTGCCAAGACCCTGGGCATTTCCGGGATCGTCTGGCTGGCCGTGACCCAGATCATCGCCGCGGGCATGGGTGGTTACCTGGCCGGGCGCCTGCGAGTCAAATGGGCCACCGTGCATGGTGACGAAGTGTACTTCCGCGATACCGCTCACGGCTTCCTGTCCTGGGCCGTGGCCACCCTGGTCACCGCTGCGCTGGTGCTCGGTTCGGTCAGCAGTGTGGTCAGTGGTGGTGTCAAAGCCGGTGCAAGCGTGGCGGCCGGTGCCGTGACCGCTGCCAGCGCCGCGGCGGGTAGCCAGGCTTCCGGTGGCAGCGACCCGTTCGGTTACTTCGTCGATACCCTTTTCCGTGATGACCGTCCTGCGGCCGTCAGCGATGACGCTGCCCATGCACAGGTCACCCGTGTCTTCGCCCGTACCGTCAACAACGGCGGGCAACTGAGCCCTGAAGACCGTGCCTACCTTGCGCAACTGGTCAGCCAGCGCACCAACCTGACCCCAGAGCAGGCGCAGCAACGTGTCGACCAGGTCTACGGCCAGGCTCGTCAAGCCGTTGAAGATGCCAAGGTCGCTGCGCAGAAAGCCGCGGACACCGCCACCAAAGTGGCGGCCTGGACCTCGCTGTGGATGTTTGTAGCGCTGCTGTGCGGTGCCTTCTTCGCCAGCCTGGCGGCAACTTTCGGTGGTCGTCGTCGCGACGCAGTGGTCCTGGTTCATACCGAGGCCTACACCACTACCGCCCCCATCCGTTAACCAAGGAGCATCACCATGCGCTCATTACTGCTGTTTTTCCTCGGTGTGCCAATTCCTGTGATCATTCTGATTGCGCTGTTCATGCATTGATACCCGCAGTCGCCTGACCCCGCCGCCCCTTGTGACCAAGGGGCGGTTTTTTTGTCAGATGACATTGTGGTTTGTACAAGTCTTGTATAGGATTTAAATTGAGGCTTGGCACTTTGATATCACTGCGTTCAGGTGCCTTCCGGACGAGCAAAATGATAACAATTTCCGACACGACGCTGCTGTGGCCCCTGGGCCAGCGATCGACAAGTACGTCTGTCTGCTCAAGGTCGAGCATCAACCTCAACCCTGAGCACACGAGATGCTGACCATGCTATTCAACTCCGGCCTGCGCCAGGCCATCGCCGACCTGGAATACCACAACGCGCAACAAGCCAGCCTGCTGGCCGCCATCGAACGCTCCATGGCCGTGATCGAATTCGATCTCAATGGCCTGGTGCTGCGCGCCAACGACAACTTCCTCAAGACCGTGGGCTACCGCGCCGACCAGGTAGTGGGTCAGCACCACCGCATGTTCTGTACCCCTGAATACGCCCGCAGCGCTCCCTACAGCCAGTTATGGGCGCGGCTCAAGACTGGCGAGTTCGTGGCAGAGACCTTCGAGCGCGTCAACGCTGCCGGCCAGGCCATCTGGCTGGAAGCCAGCTACAACCCGGTGCGTGATGCACAGGGGCGGGTGGAGAAGATCATCAAGTTCGCCACCGACGTCACCGCGCGTGTGCAGTGCGAAAATGAAGCCCAGGGCAAGTTGCACGCCATCGACCGGGCCATGGCGATCATCGAATTTGAACCGGACGGTCGCGTCATCACCGCCAACGCCAATTTCCTGGCCCTGACCGGCTACACGCTGGCTGAGATCGAGGGCAAGCAACACGCCATGTTCTGCCCAGCCGCTTTGGTACGGGACAAGGGTTACCAGGACTTCTGGCGCCGGTTGAACCAGGGCGAGTTCTTCAGTGGCCAGTTCGAACGTGTGAGCAAGCACGGCCAGGTGTTGTGGCTTGAAGCCAACTACAACCCGGTGTACGACGCCAGCGGGCGCTTGGCGAAGGTAGTGAAATTCGCCTTCGATATTACCGCGCGCATCGTCAAGCAGGCCGAAGATGGCCAGAGCGCGGCGCGTGCCTACCATATCTCCATGGACACCCGGCGCGTGGCGGAGCAGGGCACCGAGGTGATCCACCAGGCGGCCGGGCAGATGCGCGAAATCGCCGGCAACATCGACGAGTCCTCGCGGATCCTGGGGCAACTGGGTGAGCGCTCGGAGCAGATCACCGCCATCGTCAACACCATCCGCGGTATTGCCGACCAGACCAACCTGCTGGCGTTGAACGCGGCCATCGAGGCGGCGCGGGCCGGTGACATGGGCCGTGGTTTTGCCGTGGTGGCCGATGAAGTGCGGCAACTGGCTGGGCGCACCAGCGGTTCCACGGCGGAGATTTCGGCGATGATCGAGCGCATCCAGGCGGAAACCCGCACGGCCATTGCCAGCATGGACGCTACGCGTCAGCAGACGGGGCGCAGCGTGGAGCTGGCGGACCAGGCAGGGGAGGTGATTGTGCAGATCTGCGAAGGGGCCAGCCGCGCCGTCGAGGCCGTGAGTATTTTTGTCGGCGAACAACGTTAGATCGCGCGGGCCGGTTCCCTCGCTTCGCCCGGCCCTGCTGCGTTCAGCCGACGCCGTGCTACGAGACCGCCAGCACCGGCTGCGAGTACTGGGCGAAGCGGACATTGTCACTCTGGTCCACCAGCTTCTTCAGCCGTTCGTTGAACGCCCGGTTCACCCCGTACTGGCCCCCGGAAATGGTGCGGAACTGCGCGGTCAGCGAGATGCCGTTGAGGTCCATCTTGTCGACGCCGAACACCTGTAACGGTCCTTGCAGGTTGTGCTTGAGCACAATGTCATCGCTGATGGAACGTCCCGCCTCGCGGATCAGTTCCAGCGCAGTGTCGATGTCGCTGTCGTAGCTGACCTGCACCGAGAAGAACGCGTAGGCAAATTGCCGTGACTGGTTGGTGACCGCTTTGATCTGGCCGAAGGGCACCGAGTGCACGAAGCCCTTGCCGTCGCGCAGGCGCAGGGTGCGGATGGTCAGGCTCTCGACGGTACCGGCATGGCCAGAGTCGAGCACCACCCAGTCGCCGATGGCGATGGTGTCTTCGATGAGAATGAACAGCCCGGTGATCACGTCCTGCACCAGTTGCTGCGAACCGAAACCGATGGCCAGGCCCACGACCCCGGCGCCCGCCAGCAACGGCGCGACATTGATGCCCAGGTTGGCCATGGTGGTGATGGCGCAGATCACCACCAGCACAATCTTGATGGCGTTGCGCACCATGGGCAGGATGGTCTTGACCCGGGTGCTGGGCTCGCGCCCGGCGCGCTTGCCCACCGCAGGCTTTAGCGCTTCCTGAATGGCCGTGTCGATCACCACCCACAGCAGCCAGGTCACCAGCAGGATCAGGCCGATGCTGCTCAGCGAATCGCTGATGGCCCGGCCCAGGCTGTTCCTGGCGGCGAAGCCCAGGATGGACACGCCCCAGATCCGCCCCAGCAGCTCGATGAACGCCACCGCCATGGCGATGCGTGACAGGGCATGGGCCAGGTTGCGGAGCAATTCCATATAGGGGCGCACGCGTTGGCGTGGTGCGGCTTCGCCCGGTTGGAACAGGTGCTGCAACAGAGTACTCAGGAACACCGTGCCGACCAGCAGCAGGGTGGTCAGCATGGCGCTCTGCAGGGCTCGCTGGCTTTCCGCGCCAGCGCCGATCAGGTGCACCATGGACACCAGGATCATCAGCAGAATCGGCAGGTACCACACCCCGGAGAAGATCCGCAGGGTTTCCTGCACGGCACGGTGGTGCAGACGCTGATTCAGCGAGCGGTTGCGGATCAGGTGCGCCACGGGCCGGCGCATGCGGATGACCAGCACGGCGAAGGCCAGGGTCGCCAGCAGGCCGCACACCACGGCCAGGCTGGCGGTGATGTTGCCGCCCAGTTGGCGGGCGATCTGCGGGCTGTTGAGGGCGTCGCCCAGCGCCGCCAGAAAGCCGATCACGAACAGCCGCCGCGGCGCTCGCTGGCGCAGAATACGCACGGCGGTGCGCTTGTGGCCGGAGTCGAACAGCACAATCAGGCACAGGATGATGGAACTGGAGACCAGGCCGCTGCTGGTGGCGTAGGCCAGGCACAGGGCCAGGGCGCGGGCCACGGAAACGTCCAGGTAATGGCTGATGGTCAGGGTCAGTGGCAGGCTCACCAGCGCAGGCGCGGTGAAGGGCAGCAGGTAGCTGAGCAGGCCCTGTACCCGAGGCCGCTGGACAATGAAGCGCTGGCGGCCCAGCCGTTTGACGAACAGGTGGCCCAGCAGGCTCAGGCCACCGAAGATCGCCACCCAGCACAGGGTGAGGATAGAGAAGTCACCGGCCATACCCAGGGCGGAACTGGCGTCATGCTGGTCCACCAGGCTGCCGACCTCGTCGGCGGCGCGGTCGGCGCGCAGTCGCCAACTGTCCACCAGGTGGCCGTCCAGGTCGAGGTTGTCCTGCACATCGTCGATGCCGGACGACAGCGCTCCCAGCAGCCCCCCTTGCACCAGCACCTCGGGCTTGGCCGGTGCACTGGCCGCCGGGGCTGTGGCGGCGCTGGCAAGCCCCAGATTGACACTGAGCACAGCGCCCAGAACCCACATCAGAATTGGTTTGGCCTTCGTGGATAACACCCGATTTCTCCTTGGTTACCGACAGGGGTCTCCTGAAACTGATCGACAAAAGCCGTGCAAGTTCGGCGCTTGGTTGATTCAGGGGGCAGATTGTGGGATGCCAGCCAGGTGTTCGGCGCTAAGGGGTAGGTTGTTCCTGAGATCAAGCGCCGCCCGCGCGGCGCTCGATTTCAAGCATCCCGCAGAACCATGGCCAACCGCACGCGCTTGCATTTTGGCCCTCGCGGCACCAAGGTAAGGCAGACTTTGTTCAGCGAGATAAGGCTGTCTCCGATGTCCTCCAGTACCACGGTTGTCCAGGCGGAGCCTGGCAAGTACGAATTCTTTTCCACCCGGGTGGCGTTTTTCATCGCCGGGTTCACCATGTCGGCCTGGGCGCCGCTGGTGCCGCTGGCCAAGGCCCGGGCGGGCCTGGACGACGGTATGCTGGGCATGCTGTTGCTGTGCCTGGGTGCAGGTTCCATCATCACCATGCCGGTGGCCGGTTACCTGACGTCGCGGCTGGGCTGCCGGCGGGTGATCCTGGCCGCCGGGGCCTTGCTGTGCCTGGTGATGCCGTTGCTGGCCACCGCCGCCAGCCCCTGGCTGCTGATGAGCGCCGTGTTCGTGTTCGGTGCCGGCCTCGGCGGCCTGGATTGCGCCATGAATATCCAGGCCGTGCTGGTGGAACGTGCCAGCGGTCGCGCAATGATGTCCGGCTTTCATGGACTGTTCAGTGTCGGCGGCATCGCCGGTGCGGCGGGTATGACCGGTTTGCTGAGCCTGGGCATGGAACCCTTGGCTGCGGTGCTGGTGGTGATCGCGCTGGCGGTGCTGGGGCTGCTGTCGGCGGCGCCGCACCTGCTCAACTTCGGCAATGGCGAGCCCGGCCCGCTGTTCGCACGGCCCCGGGGCATCGTGCTGTTCATGGGCGTGCTGTGCTTCATCGTGTTCCAGGCCGAAGGTGCGGTGCTGGATTGGAGCGCGGTGTTTCTGGTGGGCGACCACGGCATGGACCCACGCTATGCCGGCCTGGGCTACGCCGCGTTCGCCAGCACCATGACCGTGGGCCGGCTGACCGGCGACATGATCGTCACGCGCCTGGGGGGCGCCCGCGTGGTGGTCATCGGCGGGCTGGTGGCGGCGCTGGGCCTGGCCCTGTCGATTCTGGCGCCGGGCTGGTCGCTGGCGCTGCTGGGCTACGCCCTGGTGGGCGCCGGGTGTTCGAACATCGTGCCGGTGCTGTTCACCGCGGTCGGCCGGCAGAAGACCATGCCGCAAAGCGCGGCCATCCCGGCCATGACCTCCCTGGGTTACGCTGGCATCCTCATCGGCCCCGCGGCCATTGGTTTCATCGCCCATGCCAGCAGCCTGGCGGTGGCCCTCGGGGTAATGGTGCTGCTGCTGGGCTTTGTCGCGGCCAGTGGTCGGGTGCTGGCACGGGGGTGAACGCAGGGTCCGCAGGGATGGTCTAGTGTCCTGACACCTGACCACCCAGGGGGACATTCCCATGAAGCTTGAAGGTTCCTGCCACTGTGGCGCTGTGGCGTTCAGCCTCGACAGCGCCCATCCATATCCGTACCAGCGTTGCTACTGCTCCATCTGCCGCAAGACCCAGGGTGGGGGCGGCTATGCCATCAATCTGGGGGGCGATGCCAGGTCACTGCACGTGAAGGGCCGCAAGCACATCTCCATCTACCACGCCCGCATGAAGGAAAAAGGCGACAGCCGCGCCCACGCCAGCACCGCCGAACGGCATTTCTGCAACCAGTGCGGCACGGCGCTGTGGCTGTTCAGCCCCGAGTGGCCAGACCTGATTCACCCCTTCGCCAGCGCCATCGACACGCCTTTGCCCGTGCCACCGGAGCATACCCACCTGCTGCTCGATTCCAAGGCGCCGTGGGTGGAGGTGGATGCCAAGCCCGGGGACAAGCAGTTCCAGGGCTACCCTGAAGAGTCCATTGCACAGTGGCATGAGCGTTTGGGGCTGGTCACACCCCGCTGACCGAATCAGTTCAGGCTGTTCTGGCGCCACTGGCGCGGGCTGACGCCGAACCAGCGCTTGAAGGCGCGAGAAAAGGCGCTGGTCTCCGAGTACCCCAGCAACGGCGCCAGTTCGCTGATGGACAGGTTCGGCTGGCGCAGGTACTGGCGCGCCAGGGCCTGGCGGGTCTGGTCGACCAGCTGGCTGAAACTCAAGCCATGGTCGCGCAGACGTCTCTGGAGGGTGGAGTCGGAGAGCTCCAGTTGTTCGGCGATCAGTTCCAGCACTGGTTCGCCCTGGTGCAGCACCGTGCGGATCACCTGGCGCGCCTGCTCGAGCAAGTCGGGCCCCAGATCCACCTCACCCAGTTGCCGAATCGCATCCTTGACCAGCATCAGCAGCACCGGGTCATGGCCCGGCATCAGCTTGCCCTGCAGTTCATGCTTGGGAATGAGGATGGCATTGCAGGGTTGGTCAAAACGCACTGGCGCGTCGAACACCTCACGGTGCTCTTGCCAATCCATGGGCCGGGCATGCTCGAACTGTACCTCGCGCGGCGCCCAGCGCGGGCCGAGTACGTGGCGCACCAGGTTCATGGCCATGCCCATGGTCAACTCGGCGTCCTGGCGCTTTTCCAGGATGGCGCCGTGGCGCACCTGGTAGTCGAAACGGTAACACTCGCCCTGGTCCACCAGTTGGATCAAGGTGCTGTGCTGGTGAAAGGGGAAGGCCGCGGCGAAGTTGACCAGCGCTTCCTCCAGGGTGGCCGAGCACAGCCCTACATAGCCCAGCAAGCCAAGGGCCTGGGGCTTGAATTGTTCGCCGTAGCGCAAGCCGAAGTTGTCGCAGCCCGTCTGGCGCGCGGCTTCTTCCAGCACCTGGCAATAGTTGGGCAGGGCCAGGCTCAGGGTGGGGTGGCGCAGTTGCTCGGCGTCGATGCCCGCCCGGCCGAACACGCGGTCCAGGTCACCGCCGTGGTGGGTGATGAACTGGTCCAGGCCATTGGCGGCGGCCGACAGTACCCCACGGTTGTTCGCCCGGGAGCTTGGCGGCGCGGCGGGGGAAAACAGGGACGGGGTCATGGCGGTTACCTTTTCAGCGGTCATCATGAAAAAACTTCAAGCAAGAGTTGTTCCGAATTTCCGTTCGCCCCGGGGTAGAGCGTTCCAGGGGGCAGGGCCAAATTCGTGGTCACTGCACAATGGGAAGATCGGTAACCGGTTGCGCGTGAGGGCAGGCCAGTCAAGTGTGGGCGGGTTCTGACCGCCCGCTGGCAAGCCTGCCCTGCAGAATGAGAGCCGATTCGGTGCACTGGGTCGGCGTTGTGCCCCGCCATTGCGCACCCACCGGCAAACTTGACCGCAGGGCACGAAAACCGGCTTTGACCGGTCAAGTCTTGCAAGCGAATGCTTCGATAAGCTGGAGCCCAGGCATCCTCTCGAAGGTACGACACAATGAGCAGCACGCAACTCAAACCGACTTTGGGCACCCTGCACCTGTGGGGCATCGCCGTGGGCCTGGTGATTTCCGGCGAGTACTTTGGCTGGAGCTATGGCTGGGGCACCGCGGGCACCCTGGGCTTTCTGATGACCACGCTGATGGTGGCAGTGATGTACACCTGTTTCATCTTCAGTTTCACCGAGCTGACCACCGCCATCCCCAACGCAGGTGGGCCGTTCGCCTACAGCCTGCGTGCCTTCGGCGTGGGCGGCGGGATGATCGCCGGCATGGCCACCCTGATCGAGTTCGTGTTCGCCCCGCCGGCCATCGCCATGGCCATCGGTGCCTATCTGAACGTACAGTTCCCGGGTCTTGACCCCAAGTGGGCCGCCGCCGGTGCCTACGTGGTGTTCATGACCCTGAACATCGTCGGCGTGAACATCGCCGCCACCTTCGAGCTGATTGTCACCGTGCTTGCCGTGCTGGAACTGCTGGTGTTCATGGGCGTGGTCGCCCCCGGCTTCAGCTTCAGCAACTTCGTGCTGGGCGGCTGGGCCGGTAGCGATACCTTCAGCTTCGGCGCCTTGTCCGGTGTGTTTGCCGCCATCCCATTCGCCATCTGGTTCTTCCTGGCCATCGAAGGCGCCGCCATGGCCGCCGAAGAAGCCAAGGACCCGAAGAAAACCATTCCACGTGCCTACATCTCCGGCATCCTCACCCTGGTGGTGCTGGCCATCGGCACCATGGTCTTCGCGGGCGGCGTGGGCGACTGGAAAGCCCTGTCGAACCTCAACGACCCGCTGCCCCAGGCCATGAAAACCGTGGTGGGCAACAACTCCAACTGGATGCACATGCTGGTGTGGATCGGCCTGTTCGGCCTGGTCGCCAGCTTCCACGGCATCATCATGGGTTACTCGCGCCAATTCTTCGCCCTGGCCCGTGCCGGCTTCCTGCCCGCCGGCCTGGCCAAGCTGTCGCGCTTCCAGACCCCGCACCGTGCCATCCTGGCCGGCGGCGTGGTGGGTATCGCCTCGATCTTCAGTGACGGCCTGGTCAACCTGCAGGGCATGAGCCTGACCGCCGCCATGATCACCATGTCGGTGTTCGGCGCTATCGTGATGTACATCATCAGCCTGTTGAGCCTGTTCCGCCTGCGCAAGACCGAGCCGAACCTGGAACGCAGCTTTCGTGCCCCGGGCTACCCGGTGGTACCGGCCATCGCCCTGGTATTGGCGGTGGTGTGCCTGGTAGCGATGATCTGGTTCAACGGGCAGATCGCCTGCGTGTTCGCCGGCCTGATGATTGCAGGCGCAGTGTTCTGCAAGATTGTGCTGGGCCGTGGCGCTGCCCGTGCCGCACTGGCCGGCAACGCATGACAAAGGAGTGACGCAATGAGTGGTTTCGTACATACCGCGGGCGGCCAGGTGTGGCGCTTCGACAGCCTCAAGGAACTGATGGCCAAGGCCAGCCCGGCGCGTTCCGGTGACTACCTGGCCGAGGTGGCCGCCAGCAGCGACGCCGAGCGCGCGGCGGCGCAGATGGCCCTGGCGGATGTGCCGCTCAAGCGCTTTCTCAATGAAGCGTTGATCCCCTACGAGGCGGACGAGGTGACCCGGCTGATCCTCGACAGCCACGACGTGGCGGCCTTCGCGCTGGTCAGCCACCTGACCGTGGGTGGCTTTCGCGACTGGCTGCTGGGCGACGAGGCCGACGAGGCCAGCCTGCGCGCCCTGGCGCCGGGCCTGACCCCGGAAATGGCCGCGGCGGTGTCCAAGATCATGCGCGTGCAGGACCTGGTGCTGGTGGCGCAGAAGATCCGCGTGGTCACCCGCTTTCGCAACACCGTGGGCCTGCGCGGGCGGCTGTCGACCCGGCTGCAGCCCAACCATCCCACCGATGACCCGGCCGGCATCGCCGCCAGCGTGCTCGACGGCCTGCTGTACGGCAATGGCGACGCCATGCTGGGCATCAACCCGGCCACCGATAGCCTCAGCGCCATCACCGAGCTGCTGAAGATGCTTGACGGTGTGATCCAGCGCTACGAGATTCCCACCCAGTCCTGCGTGCTCACCCACGTCACCTCGTCCATCGCCGCCATCGAGCGCGGTGTGCCCCTGGACCTGGTGTTCCAGTCCATCGCCGGTACCGAGGCGGCCAATGCCAGCTTCGGTATCAGCCTTGAGCTGCTGCGTGAAGGCTACGAGGCAGGCCTGAGCCTCAAGCGCGGCACCGTGGGCCAGAACCTCATGTATTTCGAGACCGGCCAGGGCAGCGCGCTGTCGGCCAATGCCCACCACGGTGTCGACCAGCAGACCTGCGAAGCCCGTGCCTACGCCGTGGCCCGGCATTTCAAGCCGTTCCTGGTCAATACCGTGGTCGGTTTCATTGGCCCCGAGTACCTGTACAACGGCAAGCAGATCATCCGCGCCGGGTTGGAAGACCACTTCTGTGGCAAGCTGCTGGGTGTGCCCATGGGCTGTGATATCTGCTACACCAACCATGCCGAGGCCGACCAGGATGACATGGACATGCTGTTGACCCTGCTGGGGGTGGCCGGTATCAACTTCATCATGGGCATTCCCGGTTCCGACGACATCATGCTCAACTACCAGACCACCTCGTTCCATGATGCCCTGTACGCCCGCAAGACCCTGGGCCTGCGGCCCGCGCCGGAGTTCGAGGATTGGCTGGCGCGCATGCAGATCATGACCCAGGGCGACGGCACCCTGCAGCTGGGCAAGGGCTTGCCACCGGCGTTCCGCCAGGCACTGGCGCAGTTGAAGTGAGGGCCACGCGATGACTGACGAACACAAGCAACCGGCCCAGGCCGACCCTTGGCAGCAACTGCGCAGCCTGACCTCGGCACGCATTGCCCTGGGGCGCGCCGGCACCAGTTTGCCGACGGCCGCGCAGCTGGATTTCCAGTACGCCCATGCACAAGCGCGGGACGCGGTGCACACACCGTTCGACCGTGCCACGCTGGCAGCCCAGCTCAACGGCCAGACCCTGCTGCTGCACAGCGGCGCCAGCGACCGTCACCAGTACCTGCAGCGCCCGGACCTGGGCCGGCGGCTGGATGAGGCCTCGGCGCGGCAACTGGATGAACATCGCCAGTTGAATCCCGATGGTTACGACCTGGCCGTGGTCATCGCCGATGGCCTGTCGTCCCTGGCCGTGCACCGCCACAGCCTGCCGATGGTGCAGCGCATCGATGAACTGGCCGCCGCCGAGGGCTGGCGCCAGGCGCCCGTGAGCCTGGTAGAGCAGGGCCGGGTGGCGGTTGCCGATGAGATCGGCGAACGCCTGGGCGCACGCATGGTGGTTATTCTGATTGGTGAGCGGCCGGGGCTCAGCTCACCGGATAGCCTGGGGCTGTATTTCACCTATGCGCCCAAGGCGGGGCTCAACGACGCCGCGCGCAACTGCATTTCCAACGTACGGCTCGAGGGCATGAGCTACGCCATGGCCGCGCACAAGCTGCTGTACCTCATGCGCGAAGCGTGGCGGCGGCAGTTGTCGGGGGTCAACCTCAAGGATGAGGCGCAGGTGCCGGTGCTGGAGGGCAATGCGGGGCCGGGGAATTTTCTGCTGGGCTGAATGATAGGGTGCCGCTTCCCGAGCTTCGCCCGGTCGGGGCAAAGCTCGGCACGCAGTGTTAGCGCCCGTACCGCCGCACCACGCTGGTGTTGCCCAGGATATGCCCCTTGATCTGCCCCAGCAGCGCCTCGCGGGTGAGCCCGGCCGGCAGGGCATCGGGCGCCAGGTCCAGGGCGTACACCTGAATCACGTAATGGTGCGGGTTCTCTCCCACTGGCGGGCATGGCCCGCTATAGGTGGTCAGGCCCTTGCTGTTGGTGCCTCCCACGCCATCAGCGCCGCCCTTGAGTCCATGACCGGTAATGCCGTAATGCACCCAGTGGTCCACCCCCAGGCCTTTCTGGCCATCGGGGTCGTGCAGCACCACGGCAAAGCTTCGGGTGCCAGCCGGCGCGTTGCTCCAGCTCAGGGCCGGCGCCACGTTGTCGCCGCCGCAGTCGCCGGTGTTGGCCGCGTTGGCCCGGCTCAGCAGGGCGTTATCGGCGCCGTCCGGGGTGGTCAGGGTGAAGGCCGGCTGCGCCTGGGCCAGCAAGGGCAGGCTCAGGCACAGGGCCAGTGTCACTACGCGAGGCAACATGGAACGTCTCCTTTTATCCAGTTGCCTGGCAGTCTAGAAGTCAGTCGGCCTGGGCGAAAGTTTTCAGCGAATCGCCCGCCAGCCGATAGCGAATCCACTCCGGCTGCGCAGCGGCGCCGATGGACTCGTAGAACTGGATGGCGGGTTCGTTCCAGTCCAGTACGCTCCACTCCAGGCGGCCGCAACCGCTCTCATGGGCGATCTGGGCCAGATGCTTGAGCAATGCCTTGCCGGCGCCCACACCGCGGTGCTTCGACGATACGTACAGGTCTTCCAGGTAGATGCCCTTGCGCCCCAGCCAGGTGGAGTAACTGAGGAAATACAAGGCAAAGCCCACGGCCTCGCCGTCCACTTCGGCGACCAGCGCCCGGGCGTAGCCTTCCGGGTCCTGCAGGCTGTGGCGGATGTCCTCGACGCTGGCGATGACTTCGTGCTCGGCCTTTTCGTAAATGGCCAGTTCGGTGATGAAGCCCAGTATCAGCTCGGCATCGGCGGGGGTGGCGGGGCGGATGTTCAGTGGCACGGCGGTTCCTCTCTGCGGCGATGAAGGGGTAGCCGCCTATTGTGCCTCAACCGCCCCGTCAGTGGTGGCAGCATCCGCCCTGGGGCTTGTCTTCGTATTCGTCGTGCAGCCGTACCCAGTCCATGATCTTCACTTCGTTGCGGCCCTTGGGTGTCAAGTCCAGCAGGTTGTAGGCCCCGACCAGCATGTCCAGGCCACGGGCGTAGGTGGAGTAGGTGTGGAAGACCTGGCCCTGGTCGTCCTTGTAGAACACGCTCAACCCGGGCATCTCGCCAGCGGCCTCCATGGGCTCGTAGTTGTAGGTCATCTGCCCGTCGGCCTTCTGCTGGTCGCTGGCGGCAACCTGGAAGTCCACGTCGAAGTCGCTGCCCAATGACGACACCCAGTCGAAGTGCCAACCCATGCGGGCGCGGTAGGCGTGCAGCTGGGCCAGTGGGGCATGGGAAACCGCCACCACCGCCACGTCGTGGTGGGCCAGGTGCTGGTTGGGACCATCCAGGTGGTCACTGAGCAGCGAACAACCGGTGCAGCCAGCGACCCATTCAGGGGCGTACATGAAGTGGTAGACGATCAGTTGGCTGTGGTCGCCGAACAGCTCGGCCAGGCTCATCGAGCCGTTGGGCCCCTGAAAGTGGTAGGGCTTGTCGACACGCACCCACGGCAGCTCACGCCGCTCCTGGGCCAGGCGGTCACGTTCACGGGTCAAGGCTTTTTCGTGTTCGAGGTGGTGGAGGCGGGCGGCGAGCCATTGTTCGCGGGAAACGACAGGGTGGTTCATGACGGGTACTCCAAAGGAAACCGACCCTTCCGTTATACCAGCCAATGGCGGTGCTCCCCGCCTGGCCCGACCTGTGGACGCTTTGCCATGGGCCCCCCAAGTCTTTGATTTGTCATATTGCTGTCACAATTATCCGTCAGCGTTTGATGGCAGATTGCCCACCGACGAACAGCATTCAAGAAGGCGCCAACAGCGCCGACAGGTGGCATGAAGCATCGTTTTTACGCATGAAGAAAGGGATGTCTTCGACGCCGGCCAGTGACCCTGGCGCGGTGATATATCCCTGTCGCGAGTGCCTATCGATGTTCGTACGAAAATCCCTGAAAGCCCAGATGCTGACCCTGATTGGCGGCAGCCTGCTAGCCATGCTGCTGATCGCCTTGTCCTGCTTTCACCTGTTGGCCAACGGGGTAAGGGATTACCACCAATTGATCGAGGGCCCGTTGCGCACCTCGCAACTGATCGACGAAGCCAACCTGCAGTTCAAGATCCAGGTGCAGGAATGGAAGAACGTACTGCTGCGCGGCAAGCAGCCGGCGGACCTGGCTCAATACTGGGGCCAGTTCCAGGACCGCCAGCGCGATGTACAGGACATCCTCGGGCGGCTCGCGGCGCAGCCGGGTATCGACGTGGGGCTGAAAAGCGATATCGTGCGCCTGCGTGATGAACACCGTGCGCTGGGTGATGCCTACCAGCGTGGCCGTGATGCCTTTGCCGCCGCTGGGGGCGACGCCGCGGCCGGTGATACCGCCGTGAAAGGCGTTGACCGCGCCGTCAGCGAGCAGATGAGCAAGCTGGTCAGCCAGATCCGCAAGGACGGTGAGCAGCAGGCGTCGGCCATTCGCGAGTCGGCCGACACCACGGTGTGGGTCGGCCTGGTGGTGTTGCTGGTGTCGGGGCTGGTGATCGCGTTGTTCAGCGTGATGCTGGTCAGCCGTTTCCTGGTGGTGCCGATCCAGCAACTGATCGAGTACGTCGCTGACCTCAGCCGTGGCCGTTTCAACCAGCGCGTGGACAGCCGTCGTCAGGACGAACTGGGGCGCCTGGCGGTAGCCGCCAACACCCTGCGTGACTTCCTTGCCGAGACCTTCACGGGCCTCAAGCGCAACGCCGGTGACCTGGATGGCGCCAGCGCCGACTTGCACGGTATCGCCGGGCAGATGTCCCAGGGCACCCACGACCAGTTCAACCGCACCGACCAGGTGGCCACGGCCATGAACGAGATGTCCGCCACCGCCCAGGAAGTGGCGCGCCACGCCGGGGACGCGGCCCAGGCCGCTGACCAGGCTGACGCTTCGGCTCACAAGGGTGAGCAGGTGATGCGCGCCACCATCGACACCATCACCCACATGCGTACGGAAATTTCCACCACCGCCCAGGTGATCGGCAACCTGGAAAACGACAGCGCACGCATCGGCAAGGTGCTGGAAGTGATTCGCGGCATCGCCGAGCAGACCAACCTGCTGGCCTTGAACGCTGCCATCGAGGCAGCCCGTGCCGGCGAGGCCGGGCGCGGCTTCGCCGTGGTCGCCGACGAAGTCCGCAGCCTGGCACAGCGCACGGCGGCGTCGATCATCGAGATCAACCAGATCATCAATGCTGTGCAGGCCGGTGCCAGCGACGCCGTGAAGGCGATCCAGAGTGGCCAGTCACGCAGTGAAGAAGGCGTGGCCCAGGTGACCCAGGCGGGCGACATGCTGCGCCAGATCACCTCGGCGGTGGAAGCGATTCGCGACATGAACCGGCAGATCGCCACGGCGGCCGAGGAGCAGACCTCGGTAGCCGAGGACATCTCGCGCAACCTGACGGACATCACCCAGATTGCCAGCACCAACCAGGACAACGTGCAACGCACCGAGGTGGCCAGCCGCCGGTTGCACGACCTGTCGCGTCAGCTCAATGAGGTGACGGCCAGGTTGGGGTGACGCAGCTTCAACGTGTGGCTTGCAGCTCCCGAAGGGCCTCCCAGAGGCGTTCATCGTCGAAGTTGTCGATGACCAGGTGCGCGCCGGCCGCCAGCAGTGCTTCGCGGCTCTGGCTGGTGGTCAGGCCCACGGTGAAGACGCCAGCCTTGACCGCGGCGGTCAGGCCCGGCACCGAGTCTTCGAAGGCCATGGCCTGGGACGCCTGGGCGCCCAGGCGCTCAAGGCCGGTGAGGTAGGGCAGGGGATCGGGTTTGGCCCGTGGCAGTTCTTCGGCGACTACCACGCTCTGGAAGCGCGGGGCGATGCCCAGGGCGCCAAGCATGTGGTCGGCATTGGCGCGTGGGGCGTTGGTGACCACCACCATGCCAATGCCCTGTGCGTCGGCGAAGTCCAGCAGGCGGGGCAGGCCGCGCAAGGGCGCCAGTTGCGGGGACAGGTGGCGGAACCGCGCTTCCTTGCGGTCGGCGAACACCTGGTGTTCCTCCACCGAGCGGTCGGGGAACAGGTTGCGGCACATGTCGGGGTTGGCCCGGCCGCTGCAATGCAGCACGAAGTCATGCTCGGTGAAATCCCGGCCCTCTTCGGCCAGCAGTTGCTGGATGGCCAGCAGGTGCAGTTTGTCGGTGTCGGTGAGGGTGCCGTCGAGGTCGAAGAGCAGGGCGGTAAGCATGGCGATATCCATTCAAGGGGGTCGAGATGCACAGGCTGAAAGCATTGAGCGGGCCATCCTAGCAGGTGTTGCCCAAGGCGTCAGGCATTGCGCCAGCCCCTCGATTGCTGTCGATCAATTAGGGCTGATGTTGTTTAGCTATTATTCAGGACCGGCTTTTTCAACGGCCGGACCACCAGGAGTTGCCCATGCTACAAGACGTTTATGCCCTGACGCCTGCGACCGCGCGGTTGGACCCCATCAGCCGGTTGCCGGACCGTGTGCAATTCGCCGTCGACCTGGAAAAACTCGCCTGCCAGCACCCCGGGCAACCGCGCACCTTGGTGCTGGTTGATGCATTGGACATGGCGTGGGCCCATGGCATGACCCTGGCCATGGGCCTGGCGCCGTTCGAGGACATCATCCGTTGCATCACCTCGCGCCTGCATGAGCAGCTCGACGGCGTGGCGCAGGTGTATCACATTGGGGTCAAGCGTTTCGGTTTCGTGCTGGCCGCCACTGGTGACGACTTTCCGGCCTTCATCGAGGGGTTGGTAGACAGCCTGCGCAAGCCGATTCTGTTGGATAGCCTGCCGATCCGCCCCACGGTGCGCGCAGGCAGCGTCGATTTCGCGTTGAACACCGAGGCGGTGGGTGATGTGCTGCGCAAGGCCATGTACGCGGGCGAGCTGGCGTTGCGGGCCGGCCTGCGCTGGGCGCCGTTTGACCCGGTGCGTGACGCCGCCTACCGCCGCGCGTTCTACCTGGTGGCCGACATCGCCGAGGCCCTGGCCGACGGGCAGTTGAGCCTGCGTTTCCAGCCGCGCTTCGCCATCGCCGATGGCGCCCAGGTCAGCGCCGAGGTACTGCTACGCTGGCAGCACCCGCGCCTGGGCGCGGTGTCACCGGCTGAGTTCATCCCGGTGCTGGAGCGCAACGGCATGATTCATGAAGTGACCCGTTGGGTCATCGACAGCGCCCTGGTCCGGCTGGCGCAATGGCAAGGCCAGACCTTCGGCCAACTGTCCATTAACCTCTCCCCCATGGATTTCGACGGCCACGACGTGAGCGGTACCCTGCGGCGCCTCTGCCATGCCCACGGCATCGACCCCCAGCGCCTGGAAGTCGAGATCACCGAAGGCGAATGGTTGCGGTCCAATCCCCGTGTGCTGGGGGAATTGGCGCAGATCCGCGCCTTGGGCATCGACGTAGCCATCGACGACTTCGGCTCTGGCTACAGCAATTTTTCCTACTTGCACGAGATTCCTGCCAACGTGGTCAAGCTCGACCAGTCCATGGTCACCGGCATCGAAGGCAACCCGCGTTACCAGAAGATTGCCCGCTCGATCCTCAGCCTCGCCCGCGAGCTGGGCTACCGCACCGTAGCCGAGGGCGTGGAAACGTTCCGTTGCCTGCAGATGATCCGTGAGTTTGGCTGCGACGAGGCGCAGGGCTACTTCTTTGCGAAGCCGATGGATGAAGGGCAGTTTCTGGCCTGGAGCGAAAGCGGGGTGTTTCCGTTGGCGCAATAGGCACGGTCGCAAAGGCGCCAGAAGCCTTGAGGCATGCACCTGGCGGCCCTGCCCAATCTCCAGCCGAACCACCAAGGCGGACCAGGCAATCTCACAGGCATAACTGGCCCGAAACAAACGTTGGAGCAGAGCTTGCTCGCGAAGCGCCGCGCGGGCGGCGCACGGTCTCAAAGGCGCCGGAAACCTTGAGCCATGCACCTGGCAGCCTTGATACGGTTTCAAGCCGGAAAAACAAGGCGGACGAGGCAATCTCACAGACATAACTGGCCCGAAACAGATGTAGGAGCAGAGCTTGCTCGCGAAGCGCCGCGCGGGCGGCGCACGGTCTCGAGGGCGCCGAAAAAACCAAGGCATGCACATGGAGGCCCTGACCCCATCTCCAGGCGAACAACCAAGGCGGTCCAGGCAATGGCACAGACATAACTGGCCCGAAACAGATGTAGGAGCGGGCGAAGCTCGCGAAGCGCCGCGCGGGCGGCGCACGGTATCGAGGGCGCCGAAAAAACCAAGGCATGCACCTGGAGGCCCTGACCCAATCCCCAGCCAAACCAACAAGGCGGTCCAGGCAATGGCACAGACATAACTGGCCCGAAACAGATGTAGGAGCGAGGGGGGCGCCTAGCCCTTGCTCGCGAAGCGCCGCGCGGGCGGCGCACGGTCTCAAGGGCGCCGGAAAAACCAAGGCATGCACCTGGCGGCCCTGACCCAATCCCCAGCCAAACCAACAAGGCGGTCCAGGCAATGGCACAGGCATAACTGGCCCGAAACAGATGTAGGAGCAGAGCTTGCTCGCGAAGCGCCGCGCGGGCGGCGCTCGATCTCAAGGGCGCTGGAGAAACCCAAGCCATGCACCTAGAGGCCATGATGCGGTTTCAAGCCGGAAAAACAAGGCGGACAAGGCAATCTCACAGGCATAACTGGCCCGAAACAGATGTAGGAGCGGGCTTGCTCGCGAAGCGCCGCGCGGGCGGCGCACGGTCTCAAGGGCGCTGGAGAAACCCAAGCCATGCACCCAGAGGCCATGATGCGGTCTCAAACCGGAAAAACAAGGCGGACAAGGCAATCTCACAGGCATAACTGGCCCGAAACAGATATAGGAGCGGGCTTGCTCGCGAAGCGCCGCGCGGGCGGCGCACGGTCTCGAGGGCGCCGGAAAAACCAAGGCATGCACCTGGAGGCCCTGATGCGATTTCATGACAGGCTTTTGGGGGCCCCGCTGGAGATCTCATCATGGCCACCAAGCGCTAGTCGATGTTGTTGTAGCGCTCTTCAGACCGCGCGCCGCCCGCGCGGCGCTTCGCGAGCAAGCTCTGCTCCTACATCTGTTTCGGGCCAGTTATGTCTGGGGGATTGCCTGGACCGCCTTGGTTGTTTGGCTTTGGATGGGGTTAGGGCCGCCAGGTGCATGCCTTGGTTTTTCCGGCGCCCTTGAGACCGCGCGCCGCCCGCGCGGCGCTTCGCGAGCAAGCCCGCTCCTACATCTGTTTCGGGCCAGTTATGTCTGTGGGATTGCCTGGTCCGCCTTGTTTTTCCGGCATGGAACCGTATGAAGGCCGCCAAGTGCATGGCTGGAGATATCCGGCGCCCTTGAGACCGCGCGCCGCCCGCGCGGCGCTTCGCGAGCAAGGGCTAGGCGCCCCCCTCGCTCCTACATCTGTTTCGGGCCAGTTATGCCTGTGGAATTGCCTGGTCCGCCTTGTTTTTCCGGCATGGAACCGTATGAAGGCCGCCAAGTGCATGGCTGGAGATATCCTGCGCCCTTGAGACCGTGCGCCGCCCGCGCGGCGCTTCGCGAGCAAGCCCGCTCCTACATCTGTTTCGGGCCAGTTATGCCTGTGGGATTGCCTGGACCGCCTTGTTTTTCCGGCATGGAACCGTATGAAGGCCGCCAAGTGCATGGCTGGAGATATCCTGCGCCCTTGAGACCGCGCGCCGCCCGCGCGGCGCTTCCCGGGCAAGCCCGGTCCCACATCTGTTTCGGGCCAGTTATGTCTGTGAGATTGCCTGGACCGCCTTGTTTGTTTGCCTTGGAATTAGGTCAGGGCCACCCGGTGCAGGTGAGCGTGTTTCGCGGCTGTCACCGCCGAAGATAGGCACCGAAATCTATCTCCCCGGCGCTCAATATCGCCTGCACCCGATTATGCACATTCAGCTTGCGCAGTATCGCCGAGACATGCGCCTTCACCGTGGTCTCGGCGATGTCCAGGTGCCAGGCGATCTGCTTGTTCGACTCGCCCTTGGCCATGCGCTCCAGTACCTGCAACTGCTTGCGGGTCAGGGCTTCCAGCAGTTCCACCGTCAGCCCCGGCACCGAGGTGCCAGGCTGGGCCGGGCGGCTGGCGGCGCTGCGGATGATGTCGGCAGGCAGGTAGACGTCGCCGTCCAGCACCTGGGTGATGGCAGTGGTCATCTGCGTCCGCGGCGATGACTTGGTGATGAAGCCGGCGGCGCCGTAGGTGATGGCCTGCAGCACCACCTGCTTGTCCTGCTCGGCCGAAACGATCACCACGGGAATGGTCGGTGCGTGGTTGCGCAAGGTCAGCAACCCGGCCAGGCCGTGCATACCAGGCATGTTCAGGTCCAGCAGGATCAGGTCCAGGTCATCGTGGGCGTCGGTCAGCGCCAGGGTGGTGTCCAGGTCCGCGGTTTCCAGCACTTCGCAGCCGGCGAAGGCGTCAAGCAGCACCCGGGCCATGGCTTCGCGGAACAACGGGTGATCGTCGGCAATCAGGAATCGGTACATGGGGGCAGGTTCTTGTTGTGGGCAACGGGCCTGGAACAGGGTATCACAAGGCGCGGACCCACTTGGCACGGGGGGCCTGGGACGGGCTGGCGGCGTGGGCGAGGGTGGCGATGAGCAGGCCAAGCATGAGGCCGACCAGTGCTTGGCAGAGCAAAGAGACAAGGACACGAATCATGGCGGGCAGGCTCTTTCTAGTTATGCGGGCATTACAGGCGCGGTGCGGCGTTTTGCCTATGCTACTTTGGCACGTCACCCCAGTACCAAAGTAGTAGTCGACACGGCGCAGGCAGGCTGCGCATTGCCGTGCCAATGCTTTACCCTGACCGCAACTGTCCCCGCCAGAAGAACAGCCCATGAGCCCCGCCATCAGCCAACTGCGCAAATTCGTCTCGCCGGAGATCATCTTCGGTGCCGGGTGCCGCCACCACGTCGCCAATTACGCCAAGAACTTCGGTGCCCGCAAGGTGCTGCTGGTCAGCGACCCCGGTGTCATCAACGCTGGCTGGGTGGCGGATGTGGAGGCCAGCCTGGCCGCCGAGGGCATCGACTATGCGCTGTACAGCGCGGTTTCACCCAACCCGCGTATCGAAGAAGTGATGCAAGGCGCCGAGTGCTACCGCGCCGAGCACTGCGATGTGATTGTCGCGGTGGGCGGCGGCAGCCCCATGGACTGCGCCAAGGCCATTGGCATCGTGGTGGCCCACGACCGGCATATTCTCGAGTTCGAAGGCGTGGACACCCTGCGGGTGCCCAGCCCGCCGCTGATCCTGATTCCCACCACGGCCGGCACCTCGGCGGACGTGTCGCAGTTCGTGATCCTGTCCAACCAGGAACAGCGCATGAAGATTTCCATCGTCAGCAAGGGCGCTGTCCCCGACGTGGCGTTGATCGACCCGGAAACCACGCTGAGCATGGACCCGTTCCTGTCGGCCTGTACCGGCGTCGACGCGTTGGTACACGCGATCGAAGCCTTTGTGTCCACCGGCCACGGGCCACTGACCGACCCCCATGCGCTGGAGGCCATCCGCCTGATCAACGGCCACCTGGTGCAGATGATCGCCAACCCCCATGACCTGGCCCTGCGTGAAAAGGTCATGCTGGGCAGCATGCAGGCCGGGCTGGCGTTTTCCAATGCCATTCTGGGGGCGGTGCATGCCATGTCCCATAGCCTGGGTGGTTTTCTCGACCTGCCCCACGGGTTGTGCAACGCGGTGTTGATCGAACACGTGGTGGCGTTCAATTACAGCGCCGCCCCGGAGCGTTTCCAGGTGATTGCCCAGACCTGCGGTATCGATTGCCGTGGGCTCGGCCACCCGCAGATCCGCCAGCGCCTGGTGGACCACTTGATCGCCCTCAAGCGCGCCATCGGGTTCCACGAAACCCTGGGGTTGCACGGGGTGCGCATGGCCGACATCCCATTCCTGTCCCACCACGCCATGCACGACCCGTGCATCCTCACCAACCCGCGCCATTCCAGCCAGCGTGACGTCGAGGTGGTGTTTGGCGAAGCCCTCTGACCCGCGCCAGGAGGCGTTGGCCGGGCTACTGGGGCTGACCAACCACTCGGTGCGCAAAAGCCATTACCCGGAGCTGGCCGCGCGCCTGCAGGAACTGGAAACCGAGCGCAACCGTTACCAGGCCCTGTCCCTGCGCTTGCAGCAGCTCAATGATGAGCTGGAGCGGCGGGTCAGCGAGCGCACCGAGGAGTTGCGCGAAGCCCGCGACGCCGCCCAGGCGGCCAACCTCAGCAAGGACAAGTACCTGGCGGCCGCCAGCCACGATTTGCTGCAACCACTCAACGCGGCTCGCCTGCTGATTTCCACCCTGCGCGAGCGGCCCTTGCCGGCGGCTGAAAAGGGCCTGGTGGAGCGCACCCATCAGGCCCTGGAAGGCGCCGAAGACCTGCTCACCGATTTGCTCGACATCTCGCGCCTGGACCAGGCCGCGGTAAAGCCGGACGTCGAGGTCTACCGCCTGGAGGAAGTGCTGGCGCCGCTGGCTTCCGAATTCCAGCCCGTGGCGCAGGCAGCCGGGTTGGGGCTGAGCCTGCGCTGCGGGCAGTTTGCCGTGTGCACCGACCTGCGGTTGCTGACGCGTATTCTGCGCAACTTGCTCAGCAATGCCTGCCGCTACACCGAGCAAGGCCGCATTCTGTTGGGTGCGCGTCGTCGGGGCGAGCACCTGCGTATCGAGGTCTGGGACACTGGCCGGGGCATCGCCCCGGACCAGTTGCAGGCCATTTTCCTAGAGTTCAACCAACTGGATGTGGGCCTCGCTGCGCAGCGCAAGGGGGTGGGCCTGGGTCTGGCGATTGTCGAGCGCATCGCGCGCATTCTCGATAGCAGTGTGCAGGTGCGTTCCACTCCGGGGCGCGGTTCGGTGTTCAGCATCCTGGTGCCGTTGGCGCCCCGCCCGCCGCTGGCCAGCCTGCCAACGCTACCGCGCCTGGGCAACCCGTTGCCGGGGCGGCGTCTGCTGGTGCTGGACAATGAGCCGGCCATTCTGCGCAGCATGGCCGACCTGCTGGGCCAATGGGGCTGCCAGGTGCTGACCGCCACGGACGAGGCCGGGGCCATGGCGGTGCTGGCCGGGCACGCGCCGGAATTGATCATCGCCGACTACCACCTGGACCGCGGCGTGACGGGCTGCCAGGTGATCAAGCGCCTGCGTGAGCACTACGCCCTGGCGATCCCGGCGGTCATGATCACCGCCGAACGCAGCGACCCGTTTCGGCGGCAGATGCAGCGGTTGGGTGCGCCGGTGCTGAACAAACCGGTGAAAGCGGGGAAGTTGAGGGCGGTGTTGAGTCAGCTGTTGGGATGAAGGTTGTCGACCAGCCCGGCTGGCGTTTTCATCCTGGCATCAGGCCACAACCGTACTAATCCTCAAAACCCACCTGCTCATGCATCTCGTCCACCTTCAACTCCAGCCGGTACGCCACCGCGATGAACAACGCCTGGCACAGGCACAGCGTGGCGCTCAATGAGCGGAAGGCGAACGAGCTGCCCTCATTGACCAGCAGCACGCTGTTGGCGCGCTTGGCCAGGGGCGAGAGGGTGGAGTCGGTGATGATCAGGGTCTTGGCCAGGTGGTGCTGGGCGATGCGCAGGCAGTGCTGGGTTTCCTTGCCGTAGGGGGTGAAGCTGATGGCGATGACCAGGTCGCCCTGGCGTACGCTGCGCATCTGCTCGCGGTAGCTGCCACCCAGGCCCGACACCAGATGGATGCGCTTGTTGGTGTGCTGCAGGTTATAGACCAGGTAGTCGGCCACCGCGAATGAACGACGCACGCCCACCACGTAGATGTTCTCGGCGTTGACCACCAGGTCCACGGCTTTCTCGAACGCTTCGTCATCCAGCTCGCCGCCCAGGCGCTCGATGCCCGACAGGGTGGCGTCGATGCATTCGCGGGCCAGGTCGGCGCCGCTGGCTTTCTGCGACTTGTTGGCGATCAGGCTGCGGATGCGCTGCTGGTAGTTCTGCACCGGCGTGGCTTTGTGGGTATAGGCCTCGCGGAACAGGGCCTGCATTTCGCTGAAACCGCTGAAGCCGAACCGTTGGGAGAAGCGCACGATGGCGGAGGGGTGCACTTCGCATTCGCCGGCGATGTCGCTGATGCGGTCGACCATGATGCGGTCGCTCTGCTGGCTCATGTAGCTGGCGATACGCTTGAGCTGGCGCGGCAGCCCTTCGTATTCGCGGGTGATCAGTTGCAGCAACTGCTCGGCGCTGGCCGGGGCGCTGGCGGCTGACGGCTCGGGGGAGGCCTGCTGATCAGGGCGGGACATGGTCGTATCCTTCTACGTATTCGTTCGGGCCCCTTTTTGCACGCGGGTCCCAGGTGGTGGCTGGCACACGCAGTCTACAGGGTAGGCCGGGAAAAAAACCTGAGCAAAAGGTCCAGTTCAAATGACGAACCCGCCAGAAACGCTCAAACACAGTATGCGGGCTTTAAGTTGGAAAATAAATTCCGCTTGAAAAATTTATAGAAAAAAAGTTGATCCGGTAGAAAAGCCGTTCTAGTCTGGAGCTCAAGAAAGCGATACCGGCCGCCTCAAGCCGTGTCGCAGGCTGATAACAATAACAGGAGCCAGCATGGGCCAGACTCGTTTTGCCACCGGTCGACACGTGGACCTGATTTGCCTGGGCCGCCTGGGCGTAGACCTTTATGCCCAGCAAGTGGGGGCCAGGCTGGAAGATGTTTCCAGCTTCGCCAAGTACCTGGGCGGTTCTTCCGCCAACATTGCCTTCGGCACTGCGCGGCTGGGCCTCAAGTCGGCCATGCTCAGCCGGGTAGGGGACGACCACATGGGGCGCTTCCTGGTCGAGTCGCTGCAGCGTGAAGGCTGCGACACCTCGGCCATCAAGGTCGACCCCGAGCGCCTCACCGCCATGGTGCTGCTGGGCCTCAAGGACCGTGAAACCTTTCCATTGGTGTTCTACCGCGAGAACTGCGCCGACATGGCCCTGCGCGCCGAAGACGTGCGCGAAGACTTCATCGCCTCCAGCAAGGCGCTGCTGATCACCGGCACCCACTTCTCTACCGACGGCGTCTACCAGGCCAGCAGTCAGGCCCTGGATTATGCCGAGCGGCACAACGTCAAGCGCGTGCTCGATATCGACTACCGCCCGGTGCTGTGGGGCCTGGCGGGCAAAGCAGACGGCGAGACGCGCTTTGTCGCCGACCACAAGGTCAGCGCCCATGTGCAACGTATCCTGCCACGATTCGACCTGATCGTCGGCACCGAAGAAGAGTTTCTCATCGCCGGCGGTAGCACCGATTTGCTCAGTGCCCTGCGCACCGTGCGCGAGCTGAGCAGCGCCACCCTGGTGGTGAAGCTGGGCGCTCAGGGGTGCACGGTGATCCATGGCGATATACCGGCGCGCCTGGAAGACGGCGAGATTCACCCGGGTACCCGGGTGGAAGTGCTGAATGTACTGGGCGCGGGTGATGCGTTCATGTCGGGGTTCCTCAGCGGCTGGCTCAACGACGCCGATGACGCCCGTTGCTGCCAGTTGGCCAATGCCTGTGGTGGCTTGGTGGTGTCGCGCCACGCCTGTGCCCCGGCCATGCCGACACCGGCCGAGCTGGATTACCTGTTCAACAGCCCGGTGCCCATTACCCGCCCGGACAAGGACGATACCTTGCAACGCCTGCACCGGGTCACGACGCCGCGCAAGCAATGGCAGCAACTGTTCATTTTCGCCTTCGACCACCGCGGGCAACTGGTGGAGCTGGCTCAGCAGGCCGGCCGTGACCTGGCCACGATTCCCGTGCTCAAGCAGCTGTTTCTGCGCGCCATAGAAGAAGTGGAGGCGGACCTGGCCAAGCGCGGCATCGCCGCCGATGTCGGGCTGCTGGCCGACCAGCGCTTTGGTCAGGATGCACTGAACGCGGCCAGCGGGCGCGGCTGGTGGATCGCCCGGCCGGTGGAGGTGCAAGGTTCGCGGCCCCTGGCGTTCGAGCATGGCCGTTCGGTGGCCAGCAACCTGATCGCCTGGCCCAGCGAGCAGATCATCAAGTGCCTGGTGCAGTTCCACCCTGATGATGAGCCCTTGCTGCGCCTGGAACAGGAAGCGCAGATTCGTGGCCTGTACGAGGCGTCGATCACCAGCGGCCATGAGCTGCTGCTTGAAATCATTCCGCCCAAGGACCTGCCCGGCGCCCACCCCGACGTGCTCTACCGTGCCATCAAGCGCCTGTACAACCTGGGTATCTACCCGGCGTGGTGGAAAATAGAGGCCCAGAGCGCTGAGCAATGGCAGGCTCTGGATGCCTTGATCCAGGAGCGTGACCCCTATTGCCGTGGCGTGGTGCTGCTGGGCCTCAACGCCCCGGCCAGCGAGTTGGCCGAAGGTTTTGCCCAAGCCGCTGCCAGCACGACCTGCCGCGGTTTCGCCGTGGGCCGCACGATTTTCCATGAGCCCAGCCGTGCCTGGTTCAACGGCGAACTCGACGACGCCGGCCTGGTGGCCCAGGTGCGTCAACGATTCAGCCAACTGATCGAGGCCTGGCGTTCGGCCCGCCACGGCCGCTGAACGTCACCCCCACCGATAACAACAACAGGTGCAGCCATGCCATCCGCGATTCGTATCGGCATCAACCCGATTTCCTGGAGCAACGACGACCTGCCGTCCCTGGGCGGCGAAACCCCGCTGAGCACCGCGCTCAGCGAAGGCAAGGCCATCGGCTACGAGGGCTTCGAACTCAATGGCAAATTCCCCAAGGACGGCCCGGGCGTGGCCCAGGTGCTCAAGCCTCATGACCTGGCCCTGGTGTCGGGCTGGTACTCCGGGCGCCTGGCCCAGCGCACGGCCGCCGAAGAGATCGATGCCATTGCCAGTCACGTGCAGTTGCTGGCGTTCAATGGCGCCAGCGTACTGGTGTACGGCGAAGTGGCCGACGCCATCCAGGGCAAGCGTATTCCCCTGGTGGAACGCCCGCGTTTCCATAGCCAGCAGGCCTGGCAAGCGTACGCCGGGAAACTCGACGAACTGGCAACCTTTACCCTCAGCCAGGGCGTGCGCCTGGCCTACCATCATCATATGGGCGCCTACGTGGAGGCACCCCAGGACATCGACACCCTGATGGCCCTGACCGGCCCGCAAGTGGGCCTGCTGTTCGATGCCGGCCATTGCTACATGGGCGGCGGTGACCCGCTGACGGTGCTGCGCACGCATATCCAGCGGGTGTGCCACGTGCATTTCAAGGACGTACGCAAGCCCGTGGTGCAGCTGGCGCGCAACAACCTGTGGAGTTTCCCCGACTGCATCGTCAACGGCACCTTCACCGTGCCGGGCGACGGTGATATCGATTTCGCGCCACTGATCGATGAACTGCTGGCCGTGGACTACCAGGGCTGGCTGGTGGTGGAGGCCGAACAGGACCCTGCCGTGGCCCCCAGTTATGCCTACGCCAAAAAGGGTTTCGATACCCTGCACACCTTGCTTGCCCAAGCCCGTGAACGGAGGACTGCTGCATGAGCCTGCTGGTCAAGAGTCATCAACAGGGCCAGGAGGTGGTACGCCTGGCCGACAATACCCTGGAATACGTGGGCTTCAGCGCACACCGCCTCAGCCTGGGCGAAAGCCTGCCCCTGGCGGCCGGCGACAAGGAGCTGTGCGTGGTGATCCTCACCGGGCGCGCGAGCCTCAGCGGCGAGGCGCCCGTTCAGGGCGCCTTCACTTGGGACAACCTGGGGGAACGGCACTCGGTGTTCGAGGAGAAATCGCCCTGGGCGGTGTACCTGCCCAGCGGCAGCCAAGCCCGCCTGGAAGCCCTGAGCGACCTGCAGGTGGCGGTGTGCGCCGCCCCTGGCGCGCCGGCCGGCGAGTTGAACGCACGGCTGATCACCCCCCAGAGCATGAAGCGCAGCAGCCGCGGCAAGGGCGCCAACACCCGCTACGTGTGCGACATCCTGCCGGACACCGAGGTGGCCCATTCCCTGCTGGTGGTGGAGGTGCGCACGCCTTCGGGCCATAGCTCCAGTTACCCGCCCCACAAGCATGACCGCGATGCGCTGCCGGCCGAGAGCTTCCTGGAGGAGACCTACTACCACCAGGTCAACCCACCCCAGGGCTTCGTGTTCCAGCGGGTGTACACCGACGACCGCCATATAGACCAGGCCATGGCCGTGGAGAACAACGATCTGGTGGTGGTGCCCGAAGGCTACCACCCGGTCAGCGTGCCGTACGGCTACGAAAGCTACTACCTCAACGTGATGGCCGGGCCCAAGCGGGTGTGGCAGTTCCACAACGACCCGCAGCATGAATGGCTGCTGGACCTTTGACTCCCTTCAGGACATGAGAACGACCATGAGCGAAGCCCCCGTAATCGGCCACTACCTGCACGGCCGCGTCAGTGAAGAGGCCCAGCGCCACAGCCCGGTGTTCAACCCGGCCACCGGTGAGGTGCAGGCGCGCGTGGCCCTGGCCAGCGTGGAAACGGTGGAACAGGCCGTGGCCTCGGCGAAAAAAGCCTTCCCGGCCTGGGCCGAGCAATCGAGCCTGCGCCGCGCACGCATTCTGTTCAAGTTCAAGGAACTGCTGGATCAGCACCACGACGAGCTGGCGCAATTGATCTGCCGGGAGCACGGCAAGGTGTTTTCCGACGCCAAGGGCGAAGTGACCCGTGGCATCGAGATCGTCGAGTTCGCCTGCGGGGCGCCCAGCCTGCTGCAGACCTCCTTCAGCGACAACATCGGTGGCGGTATCGACAACTGGAACCTGCGCCAGCCCCTGGGGGTATGCGCGGGTGTCACGCCCTTCAATTTTCCGGTGATGGTGCCGCTGTGGATGATCCCCATGGCCCTGGTCACCGGCAACTGCTTCGTGCTCAAGCCCTCGGAGCGTGACCCCAGCGCCAGTCTGTTGATGGCCCGGCTGCTGACCGAGGCCGGGCTGCCGGATGGCGTGTTCAACGTGGTGCAAGGTGACAAGACGGCCGTGGATGCCTTGCTGCAGCACCCCGACATCGAGGCCATTTCGTTCGTGGGCTCCACCCCCATCGCCGAGTACATCCACCAGCAGGCCAGTAGCCGCGGCAAGCGTGTCCAGGCCCTGGGGGGCGCCAAGAACCACATGATCGTGATGCCCGACGCCGACCTCGACCAGGCCGCGGATGCGCTGATGGGCGCGGCCTTCGGTTCGGCGGGGGAGCGCTGCATGGCGATTTCCATCGCTGTGGCGGTGGGTGACGTGGGTGACAAACTGGTGGAAAAACTGCTGCCGCGCATCGACCGCCTCAAGGTCGGCAATGGCTTGCACGCTGACAGCGAGATGGGCCCCCTGGTGACCGCCGAGCACAAGGCCAAGGTCGAGGGCTTCATTGCCCAGGGCGTGGAGCAGGGTGCCAGGCTGCTGGTGGATGGCCGCGGCCTGAAGGTGCCGGGCAGCGAGGCGGGTTTCTTCGTCGGTGCCACGCTGTTCGATGGCGTGACTGCCGAGATGAGCATCTACCAGCAGGAAATCTTCGGCCCGGTGCTGGGCATCATCCGCGTGCCGGATTTCGCCACCGCGGTAGAACTGATCAACGCCCACGAATTCGGCAACGGCGTGTCGTGCTTCACCAGTGACGGCGGCATCGCCAGGGCTTTCGCCCGTAGCATCAAGGTGGGCATGGTTGGCATCAACGTACCGATTCCGGTGCCCATGGCCTGGCATTCCTTCGGGGGCTGGAAGCGCTCGCTGTTCGGCGACCACCATGCTTACGGCGAAGAAGGGCTGCGGTTCTACAGCCGCTACAAGAGCGTGATGCAGCGCTGGCCCGACAGCATCGCCAAGGGCGCCGAGTTCAGCATGCCTACGGCCAAATAGTCCCGGCGTCGCCTGCCCCCACAGCATGGCTGCTCTTTTCCCTGTGGGACCGGGCGAAGCTCGGGAAGCGGCCATCGCGTATTCAAAACCGTCCGCGCCATTCTTCCGGAGAACAATGACAAATGCGCCAGCCCCTGCGTTTCGCCCTCAACCGCATGGTCGCCCCCCACCTGCCACTGGCCGAGTTCATCGACCTGGCCGTGGCCCTGAAAGCCGATGCCATCGAGATCCGCAACGACCTCAAGGGCGTCGAGATCGAAGACGGCACGCCACCGGAACGTATTCGCCACTTGTGCGCCGCACACGGCATTCGCGTGTTGTCGATCAACGCGCTTTACCCCTTCGACGTATGGAACGATGAACGCCGCGCCCAGGCCCTGAAGCTGGCGGCCTATGCCCGCGATTGCGGTGCCACGGGCCTGGTGATGTGCCCGCTCAACGAGCACGGCGATACCCGCGACACGGCTGCCCGCGCCGCGGGCCTGCGTACCGCGCTGTCCGAGCTGGCGCCGATCCTGCGCGAGCACGGCTTGCTGGGGTTCGTCGAACCCCTGGGCTTCGAGCAGTCTGCGCTGCGGCGCAAGGGCCAGGCCGTGGAGGCGATCAAGGCTATCGGCGGCCTGGATGTGTTCCGGCTGGTGCATGACACCTTTCACCACCACCTGGCCGGTGAGCAGGCGTTCTTCCCGGCGCTTACCGGGCTGGTGCACATCAGCGGCGTGGAAGACGGCGAGGCACCGCTCGCCAGCATCCAGGACGGGCACCGCGTGCTGATCGGCGAGCACGACATCCTTGGCAACGCCGCGCAGATCGACAGCCTGCTCAGCAGCGGCTATGACGGTTACGTGTCATGGGAACCGTTCGCCGAGAGCGTCCATGGCCTGGCCGATATCCGTCAGGCGCTGGGGCAGAGCATGAGCTACCTGAGCCAGCAGTTGAGCTGATTCCGGGGCGTCGGTTTGACCACAGAAACCGTTTGAAGAATAAAAGGTGCGAACATGAGCACGACACGATTGACCATGGCCCAGGCCCTGGTGCGTTTCCTGGACAACCAGTACATCGAAGTGGACGGCGTGCAGAGCAAGTTCGTCGAAGGCGTGTTCACCATTTTCGGCCATGGCAACGTGCTGGGCCTGGGCCAGGCCCTGGAGCAGGACGGCGGCCAACTGGTGGTGCACCAGGGCCGCAACGAACAGGGCATGGCCCACGCCGCCATCGGCTTCGCCAAGCAGCACCTGCGCCGTAAAATCTACGCCTGTACCTCATCGGTGGGGCCGGGTGCGGCGAACATGCTGACGGCGGCGGCTACGGCCACGGCCAACCGTATCCCCTTGCTGTTGCTGCCGGGCGACGTCTACGCCAGTCGCCAACCGGACCCGGTGTTGCAGCAGATCGAACAGTTCCATGACCTGAGCATCAGCACCAACGATGCCTTCAAGGCCGTGAGCAAATACTGGGACCGCATCAACCGTCCCGAGCAACTGATCAGCGCTGCCCTGCAGGCCATGCGTGTGCTCACCGACCCGGCCGAGACGGGTGCCGTGACCCTGGCGCTACCCCAGGACGTGCAGGCCGAGGCCCATGACTACCCTGACAGTTTCCTGGCCCGGCGGGTGCACCGCGTGGACCGTCGCCCGCCGGTGGACGCCGCCATCGCCGACGCCGCTGCGTTGCTGGCGGGCAAGCGCAAACCGCTGATCATCTGCGGGGGCGGGGTCAAGTACGCCGGCGCGGGGGACACCCTGCAGGCGTTCGCCGAGCGCTTCGACATTCCCTTCGCCGAAACCCAGGCGGGCAAGGGCACGTTGGTGTCCAGCCACCCGCTGAATGTGGGCGGCATTGGCGAAACCGGCTGCCTGGCGGCTAACCAGTTGGCCCTTGAGGCCGATCTGATCATCGGCATCGGCACCCGTTACACCGACTTCACCACGTCCTCCAAGTGGTTGTACCAGAACCCCGAGGTGCAGTTCCTCAACCTCAACGTCAATGGCGCCGACGTGCTCAAGCTGGACGCCGTGCAGGTGCTCGCCGATGCCAAGCTGGCCCTGCAGCAGTTGGCCGAACCCCTGGCACGCCAGGGCTATCGCGCCGGTTGGGGTAACCAGGTGATCGAGGCGCGAGCGCAGTTGCAGGCCGAGGTGGAGCGCGTCTACAGCGTGGGTTACCGCAGCCAGGATTTCGTGCCGGAAGTGGTCGATGGCCTGGACCCGGCCGTGCTGCGCGAATTCATTGAACTGACCGGTTCGGCCTTGACCCAGAGCCAGGTGCTGGGCGTGATCAACCGCGAAATCGAGGCCAGCGCCGTGGTGGTCGCGGCGGCTGGCAGCCTGCCGGGTGACCTGCAGCGCGTCTGGCAGACCCGCAGCGCCAACAGCTACCACGTGGAATACGGCTATTCCTGCATGGGGTATGAAGTGAATGCAGCCCTGGGGGTGAAACTGGCCGAGCCCGAGCGTGAGGTCTACGCCCTGGTGGGCGACGGTTCGTACCTGATGCTGCATTCGGAGCTGGTCACCTCTATTCAGGAGCGGCGCAAGATCAACGTGCTGCTGCTGGACAACATGACCTTCGGCTGCATCAACAACCTGCAGATGGGCAACGGCATGGGCAGCTTCGGCACCGAGTTCCGTTACCGCGACCCCGAGACCGGGCGCCTGGATGGCGGCTTCATCCCGGTGGACTTTGCCATGAGCGCCGCGGCCTATGGTTGCAAGACCTACAAGGTCAGCACCCTGGCCCAGCTGCACGCGGCGCTGATCGATGCCCGCCAGCAGACAGTGTCGACCCTGATCGACATCAAGGTACTGCCCAAGACCATGGTGCACGGTTACCTGTCGTGGTGGCGGGTAGGCGTGGCGCAGGTCTCCACCAGCGACCGTACCGCCCAGGCGCGGCGCGCGCAGGACCAGCAACTGGCGCGGGCGCGCCAGTACTGAACCGCAACAGGAGGACCGCAGCATGCGTATAGGACTGGTAGGGTATGGCCGCGGCGGCCGCGTGTTTCACGCGCCACTGCTGGCATCGCTGAGCAACGCCACCTGGGTGGGGGTGGTCACCCGGTCGCCGGAGCGGCGGGCGCAACTGGCAGCGGATTATCCCGGCGTCGCGGCGTACGACAACCTGGCTCAACTGGTGGCGGCGGGGGTCGACGCGGTGGTGATCTCGACCTCGTTGAAGGGCCGCCCTGGCCTGGTGCTCGAAGCGATCGAGCATGGGGTGGCGGTGGTTAGCGACAAGCCGTTCGCAGCCGACGCTGAACAGGCGCGGGTGCTGGTGGACGCCGCCGAGCGCCAGGCGGTGCCGCTGAGCGTGTACCAGAACCGGCGCTGGGACTCGGACTTTCTTACGGTGCGCAAGCTGCTGGACACCGGAGCCCTGGGGTGGGTGCACCGTTTCGAGTCGGCCATTGAGCGTTTCGAGCCCGACAGCGTCGGTAACGACAGCGGTGGCGGCTGGCTGCGCGACCTGGGCAGCCACTTGGTAGACCAGGCGTTGCTGCTGTTCGGCCCGGTCAGCCAGGTGTATGCCGAGCTTGAACAACAACCCCAGCATAGCGTCGACCATGGTTTCTTCGTGTCCTTGACCCACGCCAGCGGGGTCGTCAGCCATTTGTACGGCCATGCCCTGGAAAGTGCGCCAAGGCCACGGTTTCGCGTCAGTGGCGAGCATGGCAGTTACTGTGTCGAGGGCCTCGACGTACAGAGCGAGCAGGCCGAGGCCGGGCTGACCCCCGCCAGCGCCGGCGATAGCTGGGGCGTGGAGGAGCACCGACGCTGGGGCTGGTTCGAGCAGGGCCAGGACCGGGAGAAAGTACCGTCCGAACGCGGCAACTGGCCGCGGTTCTACCAGCAGTTGCAAGCCGCCGTCGACCAGGGCGCGCCGTTGCCGGTCGACCCCCGCGATGCGGTGCAGGCCCTGGTGGTGCTGGACGCCGCCCGGCGCAGTGCTGCCCGGCATGAAGTGGTTACGCTGGAAGCTGTAACAAAATTCTAAATTCATTTGATATGGAATTTATTTTCTACTAGAGTCAATTGCAGGTTCCGACTTTCACATCCACCGCGCATCCGGCGCGGCGGATGAAAAAACCAAGCACAACAATAAAAAGGTGCCGTCGATGAAAACCTCCACCCCGTCAGCCACGCGGCTGCGCTCCACACGCTCGTCTGCCATCCGCCGCCTCTGCCTGGCAATGGCCCTGTCCCTGGCCAGCGGTGCTGCCTTGGCCGACCTCAAGGTCGGTGTGGCCATGTCGCAATTCGATGACACCTGGTTGACCTACCTGCGCGAAGCCATGGGCGCCAAGGCCAAGTCCTTGCCCGAAGGCGTGTCGCTGCAATTCGAGGACGCCCGCGGGGACGTGGTCAAGCAGCTCAGCCAGGTTGAAAGCTTCATCAGCCAGAAGGTCGACGCCATCATCGTCAACCCGGTGGACACCGCAGCCACCGGGCGCATCACCAAGGAGGCCACCGAGGCTGGCATTCCGCTGGTGTACGTGAACCGCAGCCCGGATGAGCCCAACCAGCCCAAGGGCGTGGTGGTGGTGGCCTCCGATGACGTCAAGGCCGGCGAAATGCAGGCCCAGTACCTGGCCGACAAGTTGGGCGGCAAGGGCAATGTGGTGATCCTGCTGGGCGACCTGGCCAACAACTCCACCCAGAACCGCACCAAGGGCGTGAAGGAAATCCTGGCCAAATACCCCGGCATCAAGATCGACCAGGAGCAGAGTGGTATCTGGTTGCGCCAGAAAGGCATGGACCTGGTCAATGACTGGATCACCCAGGGCCGTGAGTTCAACGCCGTGTTCTCCAACAATGACGAAATGGCCATCGGTGCGGCGATGGCGCTCGAGCAGGCCGGTGTCGAGAAGGGCAAAGTGCTGATCGGCGGTGTGGACGGCACGCCCGATGGCCTCAATGCGGTGAAGAAGGGCGATCTGGCCGTTTCGGTGTATCAGGACGCCAAGGGCCAGGCGGATGCCTCGGTGGACGCGGCCGTGAAATTGGCGAAAAAGGAAACCGTGGCGCCCCGGCTCATGGTGCCGTTCCAACTGATCACCGCTGAAAACGCCGACCAGTTCAAACACTGATTGCCGCTCGCCCTGGAGTGCTCCCCGATGTTTGCCTATGCCAACGACCCTGTTGAACATGAATGCCTGCTGGAAGTGGCCGGCGTGACCAAGCGCTTCCCCGGCGTGACCGCCCTGGACAACGTTCGCCTCAGCGTGCACCGCGGTGAAGTGCTGGCCCTGATGGGCGAGAACGGCGCGGGCAAGTCGACGCTGATGAAAATCATCGCCGGCATCCACCAGCCCGACAGCGGTGAGCTGCGCCTGCGTGGCCAGGCCGTGACCCTGGACAACCCCCTCGCGGCCTTGAAGTCCGGGATCGCCATGATTCACCAGGAACTCAACCTGATGCCGCACATGAGCATCGCCGAGAACATCTGGATAGGCCGCGAGCCGCTGACCCCATGGCACACGGTCGACCACGGTGCCATGCACCGGGCCACCACGCAGCTGCTTAACCGGCTGCGCATCGACCTGACGCCGGATGATCTGGTAGGCGAACTGAGCATCGCCGCGCGGCAGATGGTGGAAATCGCCAAGGCGGTCAGTTACGACTCCGAGATCCTGATCATGGACGAACCCACTTCGGCCATCACCGAGAAGGAAGTGGCGCACCTGTTCTCCATCATCCGCGACCTCAAGGCCCAGGGCAAAGCCATCGTCTATATCACCCACAAGATGGACGAGGTGTTCACCATCGCCGATCAGGTAGCGGTGTTCCGCGATGGCTGCTTCATTGGCCAGTACCCCGCAGGCACCCTCAATGGCGACACCCTGATCACGCTGATGGTCGGGCGCGAGCTGACCCAGTTGTTTCCGCAACGTACCCAGCCCTTGGGCGAAGTGCGCCTGGCAGCGCGCAACCTGGGCCTCAAGGGGGTGTTCGAAGGCGTTTCCTTTGAGCTGAGGGCTGGCGAGGTGCTCGGCATCGCCGGGCTGATGGGGGCAGGGCGCACCAACATCGCCGAAACCCTGTTCGGCATCACCCCGGCCACCGAAGGCGAGATGTTCGTCGATGGCAAGCCGGTGCGCATGAGCGACCCGGGCCAGGCCATTCACCTGGGGCTGGCGCTGCTGACCGAAGACCGCAAGCTCAGCGGGTTGTTTTCCTGCCTGTCAGTGCTGGAGAACATGGAAGTGGCGGTGCTGCCGCACTACGTGGGCCACGGCTTTGTGCACCAGAAGGCCCTGCGCCTGCTGTGCGATGACATGTGCAAGCGTTTGCGGGTCAAGACCCCGTCCCTGGACCAGTGCATCGACAGCCTATCGGGCGGCAACCAGCAGAAGGCCTTGCTGGCGCGCTGGCTGATGACCCAGCCCCGGGTGCTGATCCTCGACGAGCCTACCCGGGGCGTCGACGTCGGTGCCAAGGCCGAAATCTACCGCCTGATCGCCAACCTGGCCGACGAGGGCCTGGCAGTGATCATGATTTCGTCCGAATTGCCGGAAGTGCTGGGCATGAGTGACCGCATCCTGGTCATGCATGAAGGGCACATGACCGGCACCCTGGACCGCGCCGACGCGACCCAGGAACGCATCATGCACCTGGCCTCGGGCGTCGCGACCAGCACGCTGGAAACCGCCGCGCCCGCGTACCCACAATAAGGAACCAGACCATGACCACCCTGACTGACAACAAACCTGTCGCCGCGCCGCCCAGCCGCTCCCGGCGGCGCATGCCCACCGAACTGAGCATTCTGCTGGTGCTGATCGGCATCGGCCTGGTGTTCGAGGTATTTGGCTGGATCGTACGGGACCAGAGCTTTCTGATGAACTCCCAGCGCCTGGTGCTGATGATCCTGCAGGTGTCGATCATCGGCCTGATCGCCATTGGCGTCACCCAGGTGATCATCACCACCGGCATCGACCTGTCTTCAGGCTCGGTGCTGGCCATGTCGGCCATGGTCGCCGCCAGCCTGGCGCAAAGCTCGGACTATGCCCGCGCGGTGTTCCCGCACCTCACCGACTTGCCCGTGTGGGCACCGGTGCTGGCGGGGTTGGGCGTGGGCCTGCTGGCGGGGGCCATCAACGGCAGCATCATCGCGCTGACGGGCATCCCGCCCTTCATCGCCACCCTCGGCATGATGGTGTCGGCCCGCGGACTGGCACGCCTGTATACCGAAGGGCAGCCTATCAGCATGCTGTCGGACAGCTACACGGCCATTGGCCGCGGGGCGATGCCGGTGATCATCTTCCTGGTGGTGGCGGTGATCTTCCACATCGCCTTGCGCTATACCCGCTATGGCAAGTACACCTACGCCATCGGCGGCAACATGCAGGCAGCGCGTACCAGTGGCATCAACGTCAAGCGCCACCTGGTCATCGTCTACAGCATCGCCGGCCTGCTGGCGGGCCTGGCCGGGGTGGTGGCCTCGGCACGGGCCGCCACCGGCCAGGCCGGTATGGGCATGTCCTATGAGCTGGACGCCATCGCCGCGGCCGTGATCGGCGGCACCAGCCTGGTGGGCGGGGTAGGGCGCATCAGCGGCACGGTCATCGGTGCGCTGATTCTCGGCGTGATGGCATCCGGCTTTACCTTCGTGGGGGTCGACGCCTACGTTCAGGACATCATCAAAGGGCTGATCATCGTGGTGGCCGTGATCATCGACCAGTATCGCAGCAAGCGCTTGTTGAAGCGCTGACGGGGTTGCGATTTTTTGCCCGCGCGGCGCCGTTTTCGGCGCCCTGCGGGCTTTTTTGCTTTTTGCTGCGTTTAGTCCGAAGATGGCCGCCTGTTGGCGGCATTTTATTCGGCTACGCCAGCCCTGGGCCGGTGCGACGCCGGTGCCATTGCGCAAAGATGGAGGTTATTGGTCAAATCTGCCTTCAATTCAGTTGCTGCGCGCGAAAACCCGCCTTAGACTGCCGCCCCTCATAAATTGAGTGCCGGTTGGCGCTTGAAGAATTCCGTGGGGTCGGACCGGGTCCGGCAGCACATTTTGATTCGCCTTAATGCACGTATTTTTTATAGAGAAATCAATGACAAAGGAAAAGTTGCTGGCCATGCCGGCCGATGACTACATGAACGCCGAGCAGCTGGCATTTTTTACCGAGCTGCTGCAGGCGCTCAAGGTCGAGACGCACGAGCGTATCGAGCAGAGCCGCATCGCCATCGAGAGCCTGGACACCCCGGCTGACCCGGCTGACGCTGCTTCCGTCGAAGAAGAGCGCCACTGGCTGGTCAACGTCATCGACCGCGACCAACGTTCGCTGCCACAACTGGAACAGGCCCTGGGCCGCATTGCCGACGAAAGCTTCGGCTGGTGCGACGACAGCGGCGAGCCGATCGGCCTCAAGCGCCTGCTGATCAGCCCGACCACCAAATACTGCATCGAGGCCCAAGAGCGCCACGAGCAGATCGACAAGCACCAGCGCCAGGCCTGATGGGGCGCAGGGGCGCGAGCCCCGCTGACCAGTAGCAGCGGACCTGGCCGCGTCGGCAGTACACGCGATGTGCCGGACGCCACGCGGCGCCCGGCACGCGGCCACGCCGCGTTCCAGGGCGGCGTGGAGCGAGCGGTAGTGGCCAATTGCCTTGTTGTGGCGTTTAATGACGTCAGAACAATGACAATGCCCACGAGGTGCTTGAAATGATGAGAGACGGATCTCTGCTCGACGTTGCCCGGCCATCGGCCGTGCGCCGCCCCCACTCCTGGTTGCCTGCCCTGCAAAGTCTGGCCTTGCTGGGCCTGCTGACCGCCATGGCGTTTGCCAGCCTGTCCTTCTACCTGGCTGCTCCCCTGGCGTTGTTGTGCCTGTGGCTACCGCGCCTGGGCCAGCCCGCGCCTGCGGCGACGGTGCTCGATACGGCGCCGCCCCTCGCGGACCTGACCCGTGATTTGTCCCGCACCACCAGCCACAACGCATTGTCCGCCGCGGGCGTGGCATTTTCCGTGCGCCAGTTGGCGGCGCGCGTGCAGTCACAGCTTGGCGCGGCCGCGCAGATCGTCAGCAGCGCCGAGGTCATGATCGGCACCGAACAGGTCACCTCCCAGCTCAGCGAGCAAGCCTTGGGCGCCGCCGGCGAGGTCCATCGCCATGGCGTGGCGGGCCGCGAGGTGCTGGCCGTGTCCATCGCCCGCATGCACCAGCTCAGCGAACGTGCCACGGCCAGCCGCGAACTGGTCGAGGCGCTGAGCCAGCGTAGCGAAGATATCCAGCGGGTCACGGCGGTCATTCAGTCCATCGCCAGTCAGACCAACCTGCTGGCCCTCAACGCGGCCATCGAGGCGGCCCGTGCCGGTGAGTACGGGCGCGGCTTTGCCGTGGTCGCCGATGAAGTGCGCGGCCTGGCAGGGCGCACCGCGACTGCCACGCAAGAGGTGGGGCAGATGGTGGCCGACATTCAGTTGCGCACGGCCCAGGTGGTAGAGCAGATCCGCCAGTTGTCCAGCGACCTGGGCGAAGGGGTGGTGCAGGTGGAGCACACCGGCGGGCAGTTGAAGACCATCGCGGCCCTGGCGGCGGGGGTTGAAAGCCAGGTGGGCGAAATCGCCCGGGGCGCCCGAACCAACCGCGAGCAGCTGGCCAGCCTGTTCCAGGCGGTGGAGCAGATGCGCGGCGACCTGGCCGTCAGCGACAGCCAGACCCAGCACCTCGCCAAGGCCGCGGTGCAGATGGAAGCCCAGGCCGAAAGCATCAGTGAGCGCTTGGCCGAAGTCGGGCTGGACGAATACCACCAGCGCATCTACGACCTGGCCCGCGAAGGCGCCGCGCAGATCGCGGGACAGTTCGAGCAGGACATCGACAGCGGGCGTATCAGCCTGGACGACCTGTTCGACCGCCACTACCTTCCCATCGCCAATACCCACCCGACCAAATTCCACACCCGTTTCGACCGGTACACCGACCAAGTGCTGCCGCCGATTCAGGAGCCTCTGCTGCAGCGCCACGAAGGCCTGGTGTTCGCCATTGCCTGCACGCCCCATGGTTATGTGCCTACCCATAACCAGGCGTTCAACCAGCCTCTGACCGGCGATGCGGCCCAGGACACCCTGCGCAACCGTAGCAAGCGCAGGTTCGACGACCGTACCGGCGCCCGCTGCGGCAGCCATGAGCAGGCGGTGCTGCTGCAAACCTACACGCGCGATACCGGGGAGCTCATGCACGATCTGTCGGTGCCGATACATATCAAGGGGCGGCACTGGGGCGGGTTTCGGCTGGGATACACACCGCAAAACGCTCGAGGTTAACCCGCCTTTGTTACCGTTTCTGTAACGAAGCTATACCAGAGTTCACTGTTTCTTCATCACCGAAGGCACTATGATAGTTACATTGTTAGCTAGCTAATGAAATCTCGGGAGGGAAATCATGCAAAGCAAAGTTGATGTGGCCGTCATGATCGGCAGCGGTGTGCCTTCCGGCCTTCAGGCCGTGGGCAAACGTGTGTGCTGGGTAGTGCTGGTCAACGGCGAGCGGCGCGGCACCGCCTTTGCGAGCCGCGCCGAAGCGCTGGAGTGCCGCGACGCCTGGGTCGCGCAACTGGCCGTCGACCCCGGCCTGTTGCCGGCCCGTCAGGCCTGCTGATGCAGGCGCTGGTTCAATTCGTCGATGGGAATGGCCCAGTCGCCCCCATCGGCGCGTAGCTCTTCTTTCAGAAATTGCGCCTGACGTTCTTCCCAGAACGGGGCATCGATCAGTTTGACGTCCGCTGGCAAAGGGTGAGCAGCGATGAAACGGTCGATGCTGTCAGGGTCGCTGTCCAGCCCCAGTTGTGCGAACAGGGTGCCCAGATTGGTTTGTTCGGTTTCCATGTCATCTCCAAGGCAGGGGGGGCCTGCCGGTGCGTGGCTGAATATGCGCCTGTCTAGGCTATGAAAAGTTTCATGCAAAAGAGTTCGATCCAACCCTAAACCTTGTGCCAGAGCGGCCGACACCGTGGTCTTCAATCTGAAACAAGGACTTAGGTACAGTGAACAGGATTCTCCAGTTGTTGATGGCGGTGGCCGTGGCCTCGTTGGCCGGTTGCATGTCGTACACCCCGACCGGCCCCTTGGGCGCGCCGTTGGCGAAGGCCCCGGTCACCCTGCCCATGGGTGCCCAGGTGGTGGACGTGGCGGTGGATGCCCCGCGCCTCAATGACACCCGCCGGGCATTGGTCAGCCAGCAATTGACCGACCAGGTTTCCCGCTACGTCGCCCAGACCGATTACTTCAACCAGGTCATCACTTTTCCCACCAAGGCCGGTGACAAGGACGTGGTGCTCAAGTTCGACTTCACCTCCCTGTACGGCCACCGTGCCATGCACGCCGGTTACCTGCCAGGCGCGTTGCTGACGTTGACCATCTGGATCTGGGTAGACGGGCCGATCTACGTCGACACCTTTGACCTGGCCGGCAGCCTGACCATCGAGGACACCCACGGCAAGGTGCTGGCCAAGACCGAGCAGCAGGTTAACCTCAAGCGCAATGTAGGCCTGTACGACCGCGAATACTGGGCGATGACCCGGGGCGCGCCGCAACTGCGCGAGCTGGTCGCCAAGCTGCTGGCTGACGGCACGGCGAAGTTGCCGAAGCAGGAGCTGGCGGCCCATGAATAAGGTTCGCCTGTTGCTGTTGTTGGCCCTGACCCAGTTGGGCGGTTGCCTGTCCTATTCGCACCATGACCTGCCTCAGGTGCAGAACTGGCCACCCGCCGCCCCTGCCGCCGAGCACAAGCCGCGGGTGTATGTAAGCCTGGAGTCGGAGCACCAGATGAATGGCGCCGCGGCCGCCGGTGGTATCGCCCCGTTACGCTGGCAGAAGGCGTTGGTCGATACTTACACCGATTCCGGGCTGTTCAGTCAGGTGACGAGCCAGAAGGTCGAGTCCGACGTGTATGCCCAGGCCCACCTGCTCAATTCGGAAAGGGGCTCCATGGCCCTGGCCTGGATCACGGGCTTCACCCTGTTCCTGGTGCCGTCCAGGGTCGAGAACGTGCTCACCCTGGAAACGGTGTACAAGGACCGTGACGGCAAGGTGCTGGGGAAAGTGACCAGGAGCGAGTCGCTGACCACCTGGATGCAGACGCTGTTGATCTTCGCGGTGCCGTTCAACCCGGGCCCCGACGCCATTATCAAGCAGTTGGCGCAAAGCTCGCTGCAGGAAGCGCTGCAGCGCAAGCTGATCTGATGGGGTGTGGCGCCGGTCCTGTCAGGGCCGTGTAGTCACGCTTATCCTGCAGGCGCTGGCTTGGCAGCCAGCACCTGCCAGGGCGACCGAGCCCCTCAGGCGTCGGTGTCGATACTGCGCGAGTCCACATTCCCGGTGCCGGCCTGCTGCTGTGGCGTGGCGGGCACGGTGGTCGCCAGGTCCCTGGCGATGTGCGCGGCCATCATGCTGGCTCGAGCACGGATCAGTGCCAGGTTGCGCTCGGCAACGCTGGGGTAGTCGGCGTTCTGCGCCGCCATGTACTGGTGCTGTTCATGCCTGGCCTGGTTCTGCAGTTCGGCAATGCGCTGGTTGTGCTGGCGCGTGCGCCGGCGGCTGGCGGTCTGCTGGGCCTGGCGCTTGGTGGCAGCCTCCTTGGCCGCGGCGGCTTCGGCTTCGGCACGTACCCGCGCCGTGTCCTCGTCCGGCTGCGCCAGCAGGCCGAGGACCGGGTTGATTTCTAGCATGGCGATCATCTCGAAGAGGGTTCGCCAATTGTATCGGCGATACTACAAACTCCTTTAGGCGGGTACACCGCTTTCCAGTTGCCGGGCCAACGCACATGCTTCAAGGTGGCCACTGCGAAACCCCAGGGTGCGCCCCGAATCGCGTTCCTGAATATGATAGAAGTTGCGTCCGGCCGGAATTACATGGCAGCGGGGCGTGGAGTGGTAGCCCTGTGACCCCATGTGTCGGTACAATAGAGCGCCGAAGTCGATAGTCGTGTTGGCCTCGTCGATGGATGCTCGACGCTTTTCCGTTGAATCGTGCATGTTCGTTCCTTCTCGTGAGGGAGCTGTGCGCCCTGTGCGCAGTGGCCTGCATAGCTATCGCATTTTTCACTGCGTCAGGATGTCGGAAAAGGTACCGCGGACTGTGGCGTATTGCTGATTCCAGTGAATGGGCAACGTCTTACACGCTAGGTGGTTTTTTCCTTCGAGGTCAGTTTCTGCCTGCGGGCGTCGTCCCTGGGCTGTTTCCGTTAGTCTTCTGCGCTGCGGAGCGAGCCTCGCCCTTTCTGGTGGCAGGGCTGGCCTGGTCTTTTCTGGACTTGTTTTCATCACGCCGGGCCTTGGTGTTCGGGTCCGGCCGGGTTGGGTTCGGCTGCCCGTGCTGGACGGGGGCAGTGTTTTCATTTCGAGGATTTTTAATTGGCAGTAAGTAATCTGGAAATGCACGCGCTGTTCGTGCTGGGCGATCTTCGCGCCAAACTGGTAAAACTGTTTCAATCGCGTTTTGTGTATGTCACCGAGCAAACCGCCGAAGGCATTTACATGGCCGAGCTCGACACCGAAAGCGCACTGGTAGTGGACGACAAGCCCCGCCTGGAACTGAAAGTGGGCGACCACTTCCGGGCTGCGGTATTGCCCAGCCGAGAAGGCGGAAAGTTTGAAATCAAGTTCCGCGAAATCAAGTTGGCGGTGTATGGGCTGGGTGAATACGCCTTTGTCAGCACGGCCGATGGCAACGGTATCGTCTTCAAGGAAGGCCAGACCGTGGTCATGGTGTTCGCCGCTAACGAGCAACTGCAGGGTGGCCTGGCCAAGACCCTCAAGGCTGCCTCGTCCAAGGCCGCCAAATGGCGCAAGGGCGAGCTGACGTTCAAGCCCAGCGAGTAACACCGGCGCAGTGGTCTACAGTCAGTGGGTGCTGATTGTCGAGGCTGTGCCGATGAAAATGATAGTGTCCGCTGTGTTCTGCTGGTTGTTGCTGGGGGCGTCGCCGTTGCGCGCCGCGCCGGCGCCCATTCACTTTGCCGACCTGAACTGGGAAAGTGGCAGCCTGATCACCGAGGTGCTGCGCCTGGTGGTAGAAAAAGGCTACGACCTGCCCACCGATACGCTGCCCGGCACGACCATCACCTTGGAAACCGCCCTGGCGAAGAATGATATTCAGGTCATCGCCGAAGAGTGGGCCGGGCGCAGCCCCGTGTGGGTCAAGGCCGAGGCCGCAGGCCAGGTCAAGGGGCTGGGCAACCTGGTGGCGGGGGCGACCGAAGGCTGGTGGGTGCCGGAATACGTGATCAAGGGCGACGCCGCGCGGGGCATCAAGCCGCTGGCGCCCGAGCTGCGCAGTGTCAGTGACCTGCCGCGCTACAAAGACGTGTTCCGCGACCCCGAGGACCCCGGCAAGGGCCGCTTTCTGAACAGCCCTATCGGCTGGACCTCAGAGGTGGTCAACGGTCAGAAACTCAAGGCTTATGGCCTGAGTGACAGCTACACCAACTTCCGTTCGGGCAGTGGTGCGGCGCTGGACGCTGAAATCACTTCGTCGATCAAGCGGGGCCAGCCGGTGTTGTTCTATTACTGGTCGCCAACGCCGCTGCTGGGGCGTTACCGCCTGGTGCAACTGCAGGAGCCGGCGTTCGACCCCGAAGCCTGGAAAACCCTGACCCAGGCCGACAACCCGGCGCCCCGGCCCACACGCTCGCCGCCATCGGTTCTGTCGGTGGGAGTGTCCACGGCGTTTGCCAAGGATTACCCGCAACTGGTGGGTTTCTTCGAGAACGTGCAGTTGCCCATTGATGACCTCAACAAGGCCTTGGCCACCATGAGCGAAAAGCACCTGCCGCCGCGCCAGGCCGCGACCGCCTTCCTCAAGGACCACCCGCAACTGTGGCGTGCCTGGTTACCCGCCCCGGTGGCCGACAAAGTCGCGGCCGCGCTGTAGCAGCGGACCTGGCCGCGTCATGAACGCCGCGCACTATCGGGCAAACCGCGACGCGGCCAGGGCAACCTTGAACCCTCTGCGCAAGCCGCTAAGGGGTTTCGCGACTGCTGACTTCACCCGGCACGGGCTCGCCCGCCATGCGTTTGCGAAACAGCGCGGCGCGCGCCAGCAGCAGGGTCGTGACCGGCAAGGTAATGGCCAGCAGAATGGGCACCAGCCAGGCATGCAGCACCGGTTCGTGCCGCACCATCGAAAAGTAAAGAATGGACGCCAGCGACACGCACCAAGCACCCAGCGTCGAGGCCAGGGCCGGAGGGTGCATGCGCTGGAAAAAGTCTTTCAGGCGGACCATGCCAATCGCCCCCAGCAAGGCGAAGAGGCTACCCAGCAACAGCAGCACCCCAACGGCGATTTCAGCCCACACCGGTACTTCGCTCATTCGATCACCTCGCCGCGCAAGAGGAATTTGGCCAGGGCAAACGAGCCGACAAAACCAAACAGGGCAATCAGCAGCGCTGCCTCGAAGTAGGTTTCACTGGCGTAGCGAATGCCCAGCACCAGCATGGTCAACATGCCCAGGATGTTCAGGTAGTCCAGCGCCAGCACCCGGTCCTGGGCGGAGGGGCCCTTGAACAGGCGGTACAGGGTCAGCAGCATGGCCAGGGCGAAGATCGCCAGGCTCAGCACGATGACGTGGTCCAGCAGGGCGCTCATTCGAATATCTCCATGAGAGGGCGTTCGTAGGTGGCCTTGAAGTGAGCGATGAAGCGGGCTTCGTCCTCCAGGTCGAACACATGCATCAGCAGAATGCTGCGGTCCAGGGCCAGTTCCGACCAGACCGTGCCAGGCACCACCGTGGTGATGGTCGACAGGGCCGCCAGGCCGTTGGCGTCGCGCAGGTCCAGGGGCACCTTGACGAATGCCGAGCGGGGCGGCCGGCGGCCCAGGTTGAGCACGGCCCAGGCCACCTGCAGGTTGGAGACCACCACGTCGATACCCACCCGGCCCAGCAAGCAGAGAATGACCCCGGGTTTGCGGATGCGCACAGGCAGCGGCCGCAGCGAGCGCATCAGCAGGGGTGCCAGAATGCCCAGCACGGCGCCCAGCAGCAGGTTGCCCGGGCTCAGCGACAGGTTCAGCAGCAACCACAGCAGGCCGCAGGCCAGCGATAGCAAAGGGGCAGGGAACAGGCGCTTCATGGCCGCACCTCGGTGGTCATTACCGCGTCGATGTAGTGGCTGGGGTCATTGAGCAGCGCGGCGGTGTCGCGGGTGTAGTCCAGCAGCCACTGGCCCTTGACCGTCAGCACCACGCACAGCCCCAGCAGCAGCACGATGGGCACGCATTCGAAACGTCGCAACAGCGGCGAGGGCCGCTCCTGGGGTGTCCAGAAGCGCTGGATACCCAACCGGGTCATGGCCAGCAAGGTCGCCAGCCCCGAAAGGATCAGCAGCGCCACCAGCGCCCAGGCCGCCGGACCCGAAGTGCGCACCAGCGCACTGATCAGGTTCAGCTTGGCGATGAAGCCCGACAGCGGCGGCATGCCGATCGCCAGCAGGGCGCAGGCGATGAAACTCAAGCCCAGAAACGCCATGGTCCAGGGGATTACCTGGCCGACCACCGCCTTCTGTTCGTCGTCCAGGTTGATGCCTTTGGGCGGGTGCAGCGACTCCACGGGGCGCGGCAGCAGGTCGCCGTCGTCTTCCAGGGCCACCTCGTTGGCCGAGCGCGAGCGCTCGATCAGTTCCGCCAGCAGGAACAGCGCGCCCAGCGCCAGGGTCGAACTGACCAGGTAGAAGAGGGCGCCCGCGGTGATCGCCGGCACGCCGAAGCCGATCGCCGCCAGCAACGTGCCCGCTGACACCAGGATACTCAGGCTGGCCATGCGCTCCAGGCGCTGGGCTGCCAGTACGGCGATGCCCGCCACGGCGAGGGTGAGCAGCCCGCCGGCCAGCAGCCAGTTACCGCCGAAATAGGCCGAGGCCCCCGCCTGGCTTGAAAACAGCAAGGTCCACAGGCGCAGCAAGGTGTAGACGCCCACCTTGGTCATGATCGCGAACAGGGCCGCTACCGGTGCGCTGGCCGAGGCGTAGGCCGGCACCAGCCAGAAGTTCAACGGCCACATGCCGGCCTTCGCCAGAAACGCCGTGGCCAGGATCGCCACCCCGGCGTGCAGCAGGCCTCGGTCGGCCTCCGGCACCAGCGCGATCTTCTGCGCCAGGTCGGCCAGGTTGAGGGTGCCGGTGACGCCGTAGATCATCGCCGCGCCGATCAGGAACAGCGAGGAAGCCAGCAGGTTGATGGCGATGTAATGCAGCCCCGAGGACACGCGTGCCCGCCCGGAACCGTGCAGCAGCATGCCGTAGGACGCCGCCAGCAGCACCTCGAAGAACACGAACAGGTTGAACAGGTCGGCGGTCAGGAAGGCACCGTACAGGCCCATCAATTGAATCTGGAACAGCGCATGGAAGCTGGCCCCGGCGCGGTCCCAGCGAGCCATGGCGAACACCAGGGCGGCGCTGGCGATGATACCCGTCAGCACCAGCATCAAGGCGGACAGGCGGTCCAGAACCAGCACGATGCCGAAGGGGGCTTGCCAGTTGCCGGGCAGGTATACACCGATGGCACTGGCCTGGTCCTGTTGCTGCACGCCCAGCATCAACAGCACGGCGATGCCAAGGCCGGTCAAGGTCGACAGCAGGTTGAGGCGCGCCTTCAGCGGGCGGTGTTTTTCCCCCAGCAACAGCATCACCGCGGCCGTCAGCAACGGCAGCAGGATAGGGGCGATCAGCAGTGACGGCATCGTGCTCATTCCCGCGTCTCCCGGCCATCCACATGGTCGGTGCCGGTCAGGCCGCGCGACGCCAGCAGCACCACCAGAAACAGCGCGGTCATGGCAAAGCTGATGACAATGGCCGTCAATACCAGGGCCTGGGGCAGGGGGTCGGTGTAGTGCAGCAAGTCCTGGGCGACACCGTCCTTGATGATCGGCTCCTTGCCGATGAACAGGCTGCCCATGCTGAAGATGAACAGGTTGACGCCGTAGGACAGCAGGCACAGGCCCATGATCACCTGGAAGGTCCGTGGCCGCAGCACCAGCCAGACCCCGGAGGCGGCCAGCACGCCGATGGCGATTGCGATGACTTCTTCCATCAGGCACTTCCTTGTGGCGGGGCGATGGGCTTGGGCAGCCCGGTGGGTTTGTGCGCGCGCACCGACTGGTGCGCCAGGGCGGTCAGGATCAGCAGGGTCGAGCCTACCACCACGCAGAACACGCCGATGTCGAAGAACAGCGCGCTGGCCACGTGCACGTCACCCAGCACGGGCAGGTGCAGGTGGGCCGTGTGCGTGGTGAGGAACGGGTAACCCAGCAGCATGGCCCCCACGCCGGTGAGGGTGGCGAACAGCAGGCCGGTGCCCATCCAGCGTTGCGGCCGCAGGCGCATCTGCGCTTCCACCCATTGGGTGCCGGCCACCATGTACTGGAGGATGAACGCCACTGCCATCACCAGGCCGGCGACGAAGCCGCCACCGGGCTGGTTGTGCCCCCGCATGAACAAGTACATGGACACCACCACCGCCAATGGCAACAGCAGGCGTACCAGCACCGCCGGCACCATCATGAAGCCCAGCGCGGTGTCGCTGGCCTGGCGCGGGTTGACCAGGTCAGTCACCACGTCCGGCGCCAGCAGGCGTTGCTGGGCAGGCAACTGGATGCTCTCGCGCGGGGGGCGGAAGCGTCGCAGCAGGGCGAATATGGCCAGGGCCGTGGCCACCAGCACGGTGATCTCGCCCAGGGTGTCGAAGCCGCGGAAGTCCACCAGCATGACGTTGACCACGTTGCTGCCGCCGCCTTCGGGCAAGGCCTTGCGCAGGTAGAACTCGGAAATGTGGTTGGGCGTGGCGCGCGTCAGCATGGCGTAGGACAAGGCCGCCATGCCGCCCCCGGTGGCAATGGCCAGCAGCAGGTCACGCACCCGGCGCACCCGCGCGCGACGCTCGTGGCCAGGCAAGGGCTGCACGTCTTCGATCCGCCGTGGCAGCCAGCGCAGGCCCAGCAGGATCAGCACCGTGGTCACCACTTCCACCACCAACTGCGTCAGGGCCAGGTCCGGTGCCGAGAACCAGATGAAGGTGATGCAGGTCATCAGCCCGCAGACGCTGACCATGGTCAGTGCCGCCAGGCGGTGATACTTGGCCTGCCAGGCAGCGCCCAGGGCGCAGGCAATGGCGATCAGCCACAAGGTCACGAACACCCCGGAGCCGGCGATCTTGGGCCGCAGCCCCCAGCTCAGCCCGCTGTGCAGCAGGGGGATCACCGCGGCGACCACGGCCACCAGCACCAGCATGAACAATTGTGGTTGCAGGCGCCGAGTGGTCAGCCAGCGCTCGCTGCGCCGGGCCAGCCGCATCAGCAGCACCAGGCTGCGTTCGAACAGGCGCTTGCCGCTCAGGCGCCCCACCAGCGGTGGGCGCTGCAACCGGCCGCGGCGCAGCTGGCCACGCAGCAGCAGGTACAGCACGATCCCGGCGCCCATGGCGATGAGGCTCATGATCAGCGGCGCATTGAAACCGTGCCAGATGGCGAGGCTATAGGCTGGCAACTCACCGCCTACCACCGGCAGCGCCGCGGCCGCGAGCAATGGCCCCACCGACTGCGCCGGGAAAATGCCCACCACCAGGCACAGCAGTACCAGCAATTCCACCGGCGCGCGCATCCAGCGGGGCGGTTCGTGGGGGGTATGGGGCAGGTCAGTGGCCGGTGGGCCGAAGAACACGTCAACGGTAAAACGCAGGGCGTACACCACGCTGAACGTACCGGCGATGGTCGCCACGGCTGGCAGCGCTGCCTCGACCCAGGCCGTGGAGGTGATGAACACGGTCTCGGCGAAGAACATTTCCTTGGACAGGAAACCGTTCATCAACGGCACCCCCGCCATGGCTGCGCTGGCCACCATGGCCAGGGTCGCCGTGAACGGGATCATCCGAAACAGCCCGCTGAGGCGGCGGATGTCGCGGGTGCCGCTTTCATGGTCGATGATACCGGCGGCCATGAACAGCGAGGCCTTGAACGTGGCGTGGTTGAGGATGTGGAACACGGCTGCCACCGCCGCCAGTGGGCTGTTGAGCCCCAGCAGCAAAGTGATCAGGCCCAGGTGGCTGATGGTGGAGTAGGCCAGCAGGCCCTTGAGGTCGTTCTGGAACATGGCCGCGTATGCGCCCAGCAGCAGGGTGCAGGCGCCCGCGCCGCTGACGATCCAGAACCACTGTTCGCTGCCCGACAGCGACGGCCATAGCCTGGCCAACAGGAACACGCCGGCCTTGACCATGGTCGCCGAGTGCAGGTACGCCGACACGGGCGTGGGCGCCGCCATGGCGTGGGGGAGCCAGAAATGGAAGGGGAACTGGGCACTCTTGCTCAGCGCGCCGATCAGGATCAGCGTCAGCAATACCGGGTACAGGTGACTGGCGCGAATCTGCTCACCGGCCGCCAGTACCGTGTCCAGGTCGTAGCTGCCCACTACCTGGCCGAGCACGATCACCCCGGCCAGCAGGCACAGGCCGCCGGCGCCGGTGACGGCCAAGGCCATGTAGGCGCCACGGCGAGCGTCGGCGCGGTGGTGCCAGTAGCCGATCAGCAGGAACGAGAACAGGCTGGTCAGCTCCCAGAAGAACACCATTTGCACCAGGTTGCCGGAAATCACCAACCCGAGCATGGCGCCCATGAACGCCAGGAAAAAGGCGAAGAAGCGCGGCACCGGGTCATCCGGCGACATGTAATAGCGCGCGTAAAGCGACACCAGCGTGCCGATGCCCAGCACCAGCAGGGAGAACAGCCAGGCGAAGCCGTCCATGCGCAGGGTCAGGTTCAGGCCCAGGGCGGGCAGCCATTCGAAGGTCTCGCGAATGACCCCGCCATGGGCTACCTGCGGGTACATCAGCGCGACCGCGACCGTGCCGGTGAGCGCCACCAGGCCGGCCAGTATCGACTCGCGGTTGCGCGCGTCGTGGGGCAGCACGGCTGCCAGGCAGCTGCCGATAAAGGGCAGAAGCAGTAGAACTATCAATGACATAGCGGTCTGATCTGCTGAAATGGACAAGGAATCATACGGGGCAGGGCGGCCATCACCAACCGCCAGGCTGTGTCTGAACCCTACAATAGTGGTCTATTTGGTGGGTTTTTCATTGCAAAAGTTTACAAAAGACAGCGCCGGGCGGCCCCTTCTGTTATGCGCAAAGCAACGGTTGCCATAACCTTTGAATATTTCGCGCGCCAGGCAAAAGTCGCTAAAGTCCTCCGTCCTTTCCATCACGCAAGGCCAGGGCATGAACCTCGTTGAACAGGCGCAACGCCTCCCTCACGCTTGGCGTTCCAGGATTCTGGGGCGCACGGGCGGCGCTCAACTGAAAGTCATCCGCATGGACGAGGCCGGTATAGAGCTTGAAAGCCATGAGGCATTTGACGAAGCATTGCTGGTGATCGAGGGGCACCTGCAGCTTGAAATCGAGGGCGAAGTCATCGAAATGGGCCCAGGCGATTTTCACCTCATCCCCAGCGGCCAGCGCCACCGCGTACTGCCAGGCAGCCAGGGCACGCTGTTTCTGATTGATGCGCCATGATCCGCGGGGTCGGATGGGCTCGACCCTGGCCAGTTCGCGTCGCAGCACTGAAGTTTTCAAGGGAAGTTTGGTCGTCATTCCCTGCAGCAGCCGCTAGGCAGCGTCAGGCTTGATGTGCTATGCCATGCGTAACGCGGCGCCTGGGGCGCGGCCTCAAGACCGCTACAGGGCCATGGCAATGCTGTACACCGGGCGAAGCCCGGGAAAAGGCTTGCCTGATCGACCGCGTTGTCCGCTTCCCGAGCTTGCGCCCGGTCCCACAACGTCACGTGCGGCGCGCAGTACCAGGCATATCGCAGGGTGAGCTCCCACACCAGCCGGTTGCTGCTACCGCCCTTGCGGCCGGGCTGCAACTCGAAAGGGCTCGGTGACCCCAGCTCCAACCGAGGGTAGATACCTTATACTGCGCGAACACCCACGCCAGAGCCCCTTTTCGTGCCCCCAGATTCTCTCCCTCGCGCTTCGGTGCTGCAACACGTCAGCCACAATGTGCGGCGTCTGCGCCATGCCGCTGGCCTGAGCCAGACCGCACTGGCAGAGCGCTCCGGCGTCAGCCGGCGGATGCTGGTAGCCATAGAGGCGGGGGAGCGAAACGTCAGCCTCGGCACGCTGGACAGGGTCGCCGAGGCGCTGGCGGTGGTGTTCAGCGACTTGATCAGCGCCCCGGACAACCGCGACCGCGGGCGCATCAATGAGCTGGCCTGGGCCGGCAGCCAGGCAGGCAGTACCGCCGTGCTGCTGGCCAGCGCCCCGGCGCGTCGGGAAGTGGAACTGTGGGAGTGGCGGCTGGCGCCCGGGGAGACGTATCAGGGCTGCTGTGATGGCCCTGGTTATACCGAGCAGGTGTTTGTCTTCGAAGGCTGCCTGACCCTGGAGGTAGACGGCCTGGCGCGGGCGGTTCGTGCCGGTGAATTCTTCATGTTCGCCAGCAGCCGCCCCCATGGCTATCGTAACGAGGGCACGGTGGCGGTACGCTTCGTGCGCAACGTCATTTTCTGAAAGCGCTTCTCTGCCAATCGCCCGTTGGGTAGCATGTGCGCAACCGCGTTGAAGGCAGCGAAAAATGACAGAGAGATCCATGCCCGCAGGGTTGCGCCTGTGCCTGTTGCAGTATCCCGGTAGTCAGGCGTCCACGGTGGCCGGGCTGGTGGATCTGTTTGCCTGTGCCGAGCAGGTTCGTGACGACCTTGGCATGGCGAAAACGCCAGCGTTGCGGGTGGATGTCGTCCATGGCGTCGATCAGGGGCAAGTACCGACCGTGGTATTTGTGCCGCCGTTGTGCGCGGTGCAGGTGCCGGATGCCGGCTCGCTGGCGCCGATGGTCGCCGCGTTGCAGCACTGGCATGCCGAAGGCGCGGTCCTGGTTGCGGTGTGCTCAGGCGCCTGGCTGCTGGCCATGGCCGGGGTACTCGATGGTCGCCAGGCCACGCTGCACTGGGACCACGCCATGGGCCTGGCGGCCTGTTACCCCCAGGTACAGGTGCTACCCCATGAGCCCCTGCTGGATAACGGCGATGTGGTGACCTCCTCGGGCAACCACGCATGGCAGGCGCTGGGCCTGGCGGTGCTGGCGCGTTACCTGGGGGCATCGCTGGCGGTGGAAACCCATGGTGTGCTGAATGTGCCCTGGCGCAGCGAGCTCTTGCCGCCCAGCCCTTTCCAGCCTCGCCTGGACCACGGCCGTGCCGAGGTGCTCAAGGTGCAGCTGTGGTTGCAGACCAACCAGGCAAAGGGTGTGACCCTGGACGACATGGCCGCGTGCGCAGGGCTTGAACCGCGCACGTTTCTGCGGCGCTTTCACACCAGTACCGGGCTCAAGCCGACCGAGTATTGCCAGCACCTGCGTATCGCCCGGGCTTGCCATTTGCTGGAGACCACCCAGCGCAATGTCGATCAGATCGCCAACAGCGTCGGGTATCAGGACGTGGGGGCCTTGCGCAAGATTTTCATGCGGGTCACGGGGTATGCGTTGAGCGAGTACCGGGACCGGTATGGGGTGAGGGAGTTGTATCGGCCGGTGGGGTTGCGCGGGCGGTAGGGGGCGGATTGGGCCGGGCAGTCAGGTGCATGGCTTAAGGCTTCTGGTGTTCCCGAGATCGAGCGCCGCGCGGGCGGCGCTCGATCTGGAGAACGCAACAGCTCCAAACCCATGAGCCCCTACTTCAAAGGCTCCTCGATCCGCAACAACCGCCCCGCGTTCCCCAGCACCAGCAACGTGCTCAAGTTATGCAGCAACGCCGCGATCACCGCCCCCGCCACACCCAGCAAACCGAACGCAGCCGCCGCGACGATCGCCAGGGTCCAGCCCAGGCCGATGGCCACGTTCACCTGCAAGGTGCGCCGGCATTGGCGGCTCAGGCGCACGCAGGTGCCCAGGCGGCGCAGGTCGCTGCCGATCAGCACGATGTCGGCCGAGGCCAGGGCGATGTCGGCACCGCCGGCACCCATGGCGACACCCACCACGCCGGCCTTCAGCGCCAGTGAGTCATTGATGCCGTCACCCACGACCAGCGGCCGGAAGCCCTGGCGGATTTCATCGGTGACGTGGCGCAGTTTGTCCTCCGGCAACGCTTGGGCCACCACGTCCTTGATACCCACCTGGCTGGCCAGGGCATTGGCCACCGGCAGGCGGTCGCCGGTCAGCAGCAGTTGCCGGCCCAGGCCCAGTTCGCGCAGGTCGGCCAAGGCGCTGGCGGCCTCCGGGCGCATCTGGTCGGCCAGCAGTAGCCAGGCCAGGAAGCGACCGTTGAGCGACAATCCGGCGATCGGGCCGTCGTGTTCGGGCACCGGCGGCAGGTCGATGCCCAGTTGCTGGAACAGCTCGGCGCGGCCCAGGGCCGCTTCACCCTGAGGGGTCTGGGCGATCACGCCCAGGCCCTGGCGCTCGCGCAACTGCTCCAGCGGGTGGTAGGCATCCTGGGCCACCAGGGTCGCCAGGGCACGGCTGACCGGGTGGCTGCTGGCGGCGCCGAGGCTGGCGGCCAGGTGCAGCAAGGTCGATTCATCGGCGCTGCAAGCGGGTACCGCCTGCAAGCGTTGCAGGTGCAGGGCGCCATAGGTGAGGGTGCCCGTCTTGTCGATCACCAGCGAACTGAGATCGGCGAACTCTTCCAGGAACGCCGAGCTGCGGATCAGGATGCCATGGCGCGCCGCCACCGCGATGCCGGCGATGGCCGTGGCCGGTGCCGAGAGCACCAGGGCGCAAGGGCAGGCGGCGACCAGCACGGCCAGCATGGCCTGGGGGTCGTTGGTGATGAACCAGGTCACGGCGGCGATCAGCAACACCAGCACCATGTACTGGCCGGCGTAGCGCTCCAGCAGGCGGGTGATGGGAGGCTTGGACTGCTCGGCCTTCTGCATCAGGGCGATGACCTTGCCCAGAGTCGAATCCTCACCGGTGCGCGACACCTCGATGCGCAGCAGCCCGTCCAGGTTGATCGCGCCACCGAACACCTCCATGCCCGGCGCGGCCTGCACCGGCACCGATTCTCCGGTGATGGGCGCGGTGTCCAGGCTGGCCTGGCCTTCCAGGACGCGGCCGTCGGCAGGCACGCGGTCACCGGCGCGCACTTCCACCTGGTCGCCGGCCTTGAGGGTGCCGTTGTCCACCTCGGTGATGCTGCCATCGCTACTGATGAGGCGCGCATGGCTGCGGGTCAGGCGGCCCAGGGACTCGATGGCCTCCTGGGAGCCGATCACGCTGCGCTCTTCCAGTACATGGCCGAAGATCATCAGGATGGGCAACAGCGCCGCGGTCAACAGGTCGCCGGTGGCCCAGGCGCCCAGCAGGGCAATGGCCACCAGCTGGTCGGTCAGGCCGTGCAGGCTGGGGTAGCGGATGCTGAACCAGGCCGAGCGCAGCACGGGAATGGCCACCAGCAGGGAGGCCACGCCGAAGAGGATCTGCGCCACGCCGTCCTGGGCCGGGTCGAACCAGTGCCAGCCCAGCCCCAGGGCCAGCAGGCCCAGGGCAACCATGGCCAGGGTCAGCTGGCGGGCCGCGCTGCGGCGTTCGTCGACGCTGAGCATGCCGCCGGTGAGGTGGCCGTGGGAATGCCCGTGGTGGGCGTGGCCGTGGTGGTGATGGGAATGCGCACTCATGGTTGGCTGCCTTGCAGAATCAGACGGGCGTCGTCGTGGGGGTCGACCGTGGTCACGTTGCCGGCCTTTTGCAGAATGGCCGGAATGCGCTCGCGGTACAGGCGCTGCAACAGGCCAGGGTCGCCACGCTCGCGCTGGGTCTGGGCCAGGCTGGTGATGGTCGCCGTGTCAGCCTGGGCCTTGGCCAGGCGCTCGCTGGCCTGGGCGTGGGCCACCTGCAGCGTGCGGTCGGCCTCCTGGGTAGCGGCCTGGGTGACCTTGGCCGATTCATTGCGAGCCGAGGCGATGTTCTGCTCGGCCTTCTGGCTGGCGGTGAGCACGGCGTTGAACGCGTTCACTGCGCCGTCAGGCAGGCTCGATTGCAGGTCGACCCGTTCCACGTGCACCCCCAACCCGCCGCCCTGGGCTTGCAAGGCCGCCAGGCTCTGGTTGATGCCTTGCATCAGGTCGCCGCGCAGGCGCTCGCGGCGTTCGGCGGCCTGGCTGTCACTGCCTACCAGTTCCGGGCGCGCCACCAGGATGGTGTCCAGGTCGCGGGAGGCCGAAACGGCCACGGCGCTGCGGGCGACCACTCGGTCCAGAGCGGCGGTCATGGTCGCGCTCTGCAGCACATACTGGTACGGGTCGATGACCTTGTAGAAGACCCGCACGTCCAGTTGCACCACACCGGCGTCACCGGTCAGCAGGTACCCCGCGCCTGCCACGGCATCGCTGTTGGGCGAGGTGTTGGGGTCGATGCCACGGGTCTGGTTCTCGCGCAGCAGGGTTTCCACCCGCTGTTCGATCACCCGGTCGGCGGAGGGCACCATCACCACCTGTTCGAACGGCCGTGGCCAGGCCAGCAACAGGCCGGCGCCGTGGATACGTTCCAGCGCGCCCATGCGCAGTACCACGGCGCGGCTTTCCGGGCCCACCTGGCGAATGTTCGACACGGCCCAGCCGAACGCCGCCAGCAGGGTGATGCCGTACAGCGCCAGGAAGGTCAGGCGCCCGGCCTGCATCCAGGGGCTGGGCGAGCGGGGGGCGGGTGCGGCCCCCCTCATGGCTTGGCTCCGGCAGCCGCGCCAGTGGGCGCCGGTAATTGCGGCGGGCCGTCCACGAGGGCGCGGAACGGCGCCGCGTCGGTGCGCAAGACCAGGCGAGTGCCGGAATTGACGATGGTGCCCAGGGTGTCCAGGGAGCGCAGCAGGTTGTACAGCTCGGGCGAGCCGGCGTAGGCCTTGCCGTAGATCTGCGCCGCCTGGACCCGTGATTGGGCCTCGACGTCGGCGGCCTTGACCGTGGCGTCGGCCTGCAGGATGCGCGCGTCGCGTTCGGCGGCCGAGCGGATTTCAGCGGCCTGGCGCTTGCCCTCCGCGGTGCGCTCGGTGGCGATGGTCTCGCGTTCGGCGCGCATGCGCTCCACGGTGGCGTTGAGGGTCACCGCGGGCAACGTAAGCCGTTCGATGCCCACCTGCAGCACGCGTACGCCATAGGTGTCGAGCAACTGCTTGGCGATCTGTTGGCGCACGTGGTCTTCGAAGTCGGCGATCTGCACCTTGCCGGCGTCGGTGTTCACCAGGCTCGACAGGTCGAAGCCGCTGGCCGAGGTTTCCAGCGCCGAACCGAGGAAGGTGCGGATCTGCCGCGCGGCTTCGTCGGGCTGGTTCTGCACGGCGCGCATGAAACGCTGCACGTTGGCGTTGTCGCCCTGTACCTGCCAGGCCACGTAGGCCTGGACGATAATGCGCAAGCCGTCGCGAGTACCCACGTCCTGCAGGCCGCTGGAGGTGGTACGCAGGCGAAGGTCTACCGGCACCGCCGACTCGAAGGGGATGGGCAGGCGCCAGGCCAGGCCCGGTTGCAGCAGCACCCGCGCCGGGTTGCCGAAGCGGGTGATGACCGTGGCCTCGCCACTGCGCACCTGTACCAGGCAGGCGGTGGCAGCCGCGAACAGCACCAGGACCGCGGCGATGCCGATGCGCTTCCACGGCCGCGATGGGGCCGCCTCATGGTCATGCTCGTGGTCATGGCCGTGGTGATCGTGGTGGGCGTGATCGTGGCCCGCGTGGTTATGGGCCTGCCTCTTATAGACATCTCCGAGCCCACGAAACAGCCAGAAA
>NZ_JAPYKM010000039.1:0-60740 GCF_029623465.1 Pseudomonas sp. RIT-To-2
CGTGGCCGCGGGGTTGGTGGGCTATGGCCTGCAGCGCGGGCTGCACAGCGCCAGTGAGCGCAAGGCCTTGGCCCAGGTAGTCAACACGCTGCGTGCGGCGCGGGTACAGGCCATCGTCACCGGGCAGCCCGCCCGCGCCCGTTTCGACTTGCAGCAGCGCACCGTGCAGGCCCCGGGCAAACCACCGGTGCAGTGGCCCAAGGAGTGGCAGGTGCGCGTGCAGACGGCCGAAGGCCTGGGCGCCGGGTTCGAGTTCTACCCCGACGGCGGCGCCAGCGGTGGCAACGTGCTGATCACCCAGGGGCCGCGCCGTTGGCGCGTGGACGTGGCCTGGCTGACCGGCGCCGTGCGTCTGCGCGACCTGCCATGACGCACCAACGGGGCTTCACGCTGCTGGAAATGCTCGCGGCGCTAGCGGTGCTGGCGCTGTGCGCCACCGTGCTGCTGGGCGCATTTGGCCAGAGTGCCCGCGCCTTGCAGCAAACCCAGCGCAGCGACCGGCTGAACCTGGCGGCCCGTTCATTGATGGACGCCCTGGGCGATGGGCCCTTGGCGCCAGGGCGCAGCCAAGGGCAGTGGGATGACGTGCAGTGGACCCTGGACGTGGCCGCGGTGCCTTCGGTACCCGGCCCCGACCGTTTGTGGCAATTGGACCTGCGCCTGAAGGCCGAGGGGCGCGAAGCTCGCTTCAGTACGCTGCAAGTGCGTAGCGCCGGGCTGGCGCCATGAGGGCTGAACGCGGCTTTACCCTGCTGGAAATCCTCGTGGTGCTGAGCCTGCTTGGCATCTTGCTGGGCCTTGTCGGCACTGCGCTGGTCAGCGCCAACCGCGCTTCGGCCAAGGCCGAACGGTTCAGCCAGCGCCTGGACGATCTGCGCGCGGCCCAGGGTTATCTGCGCCGCGCCATCAGCCAGGCGTTGCCGGTGGCGGCGGGGGACGCCGCGGCCAAGCCCGCGGTGTTCAACGGCCAGGCCCATGGCATGAGTTTCTACGCGCCGCTGCCCGAGTCGGTGGGTGGTGGGCTGTTCCAGCAGCAGGTAAGCCTGGAGCACCACCGGCTGCGGGTTCGCCTGGCGCGCCTGCAAGGCACCACCCTGCAGCCGTTTGGCGAACCCCAGGTGCTGCTGCCCGACGTGGAGCAGGTGACGTTCAGTTATCGCGGCCTGGCGCCCCTGGGCAAGGACAGCGGCTGGCTGGCCACCTGGCCCTGGCCGGAGCGGTTGCCCCGGGCCGTGCGCATCGAGGCCCGATTGCGTGGGCCGGTACCCTGGGTGACCGAGCAGGTCAGCCTGCGCCTGGACCTGGCCAGCGAGGCCACGCCATGACGGCCCAGCGCGGCGTCGCGCTGCTGGTGGTGCTGTGGGTGCTCGCGGTGCTGGCAACCTTGCTCGGCGCGCTGGCCGCCACCGTGCAGGTGCAGCATCGCCAGGCCCAGTGGCAAGCCAGCCATACCCAGGCACTGTTCGCCGCCGAGGCCGGTGTGGCCCAGGCCGTGATGGCGCGCCAGGCCCGCGATCCCCGGGCGCGCTGGCCCGCTGACGGCCAGCCCCACCAATTGCGCCTGGGTGATGCGGACCTGCGCGTCAGCCTGTACAGCGAGCGCGGCAAGCTGGACCTCAACGCCGCTTCGGCGCCGGACCTGAGCCGCCTGCTCAAGGCGTGCGGTGCCGCGCCCCAGGCCATCGAGCCGTTGCTGCAAGCGCTTGAACATCTGCGCCAGGGCCCTGTGCCGCTGCGCACGCTGGACGAATTCCGCGAGCTGCCGGGCATGGGCTTCGCGCTGTACCACTGTGCCGTGCCGTGGATCACCGTGTGGTCCGGCCAGGCCCAGCCCGACCCGGCGTTGGCCCCGGTAGCGCTGGCCCGGGCACTGGCGTTGCCTGCGGTGCGTGAGCCCGACGCCGACCCTGGGCCGATCCTCACCGTGCAGAGTGAGGCGCGCTTGCCCAACGGCTACCACACCACGTTGCAGGTAACCCTGATGTTGACCCAGACAAAGGAGGGCGCCAGGCCATATCGGGTCCTGCGCTGGCAAGAATGAAAATACGCTTACCAAATGGGCTGGAGCGCCTGCGGCACGGGCTTTATCCCCTGGTTCGGCAGTGGCAGGCCAGCCGCGCCCGGCGCTGGCTGCACGCCTGGTTGCAGGAATTGCACGGGCTGCTGCCAACCCCGCTGCGCGCACGCCTGGCCAGCGGCCCGGCCGTGCAGCGGCTGGCGTGGCCGTTGCCGGCCAGGCTCGATACCACGTGCCCAGCGGTACTGGAACTGCCCGCCCGTGAAGTCATGGCGCAAACCATCAGCCTGCCCGCGGCGGCCACTGCTGACCTGCAACGGGTGCTGGCCTTCGAGCTGGACCGCTACACGCCGTTCGCCGCCGACCAGGTGCACTTCACGGCCCGGGTCCTGCGGCGTACCGGCGACCAGGCACGGGTACTGCTGGTGGCGGTGAGCCGCGAGCGCCTGGCCGCGATACTCGAGCAGTGCCAGGCAGCGGGCATGACGCTGCGTGGCATAGATGCCAGGGCGGGCAACGGCGAGCCACTGGGTATCGACCTGTTGCCCGCGCACCTGCGCCCGGCACCGTCGCGCACGGCCCGGCTCAACTGCGGGCTCGCCGTGGGCGCCGTGGTGCTGCTGGCGGCGCTCATGCTGGCGACCCTCGGCCAGCGGCAGGCCCAGGTCGACCGCATGGCGCAAGCGGTGGCCCAACAGCGTCAACAGGTGACGGCCCTGGAGGCCGTGCGCCACGAGCTGACGGACACCCAGGGCGCCGCCAGTTACCTCGCCCGGCTGAAGACCGCGCGCCCGACGGCCACCGCGCTGCTGACCGAGCTCAGCGGTTGCCTGGGCGATGACACCTGGCTGGAGCAACTGGAGGTGCGCGACAACGGCGAAGTCAGCCTCAGCGGCCAGAGCCGTCATGCCAGCGCCCTGATCAGCCGCGCCCGGGACTGCCACAGCCTGCAAGGCGCGCATTTCCAGGGCGTGATTCAGCCCGATTCGCACACCGGCAATGACCGTTTCGCCCTGGCGGCGCACCTTTCCCAGGAGGCCGCCCATGCGCCGCCCCCCGACCCGCAATGAACGTCGCCTGGGCGCCCTGGCGCTGTTGGCCGTGGTGCTTTATGGCGCCTGGTACGTGTTGATCGACAGCTGGTTCGCCGCGCCCATGGCCGCGCTGGCCGATCAGGCCCAGGTACTCGATGCCCAGCACCAGCGCTACGCCCGGCTGCTGGCACAGGGGCCGGCGCTGCAGGCTGAACTTGAACACGCGCGTCAGGACCCCGCCAGCCGTCGCAGCCTGTTGCCGGGCGATGATCCCAGCGCGGCCGCTGCCGACCTGATGCAGGCGCTGGTGGACAAGGTCAAGGCCGTGTCGGCCCTGGGCCCGGGCTGCGAGGTCAGCCAGCGTATGCCGGTCGTGCCCGAGCAGGACAGCGCCCAGGCCTATCGGCACGTGAAGGTCAGCCTGACCCTGGCCTGCGGCACCGAACCCCTGATGCAGTGGCTGCACCAGCTCGAATACGGCCAGCCGAACCTGTTTGTCGAGGCCCTGAACATCAGCCGCGCCACTGACGCGCCGGAAAAAGGCCCGGCGGGGCGGTTGAAGGTGCAGGTGCTGCTGCGCGGTTACCTGACCGCCGCGGCCAGGGGAGCGCAGCCATGACGTTCATGCGCAGCACCTTGGGCCTGGCTTGCCTCAATGGCCTGCTGTTGGCGGCCGTCGCGTGGCAGTGCCTGGGGGGCGAACCCGCACCCCGGTGGGCACCCGTGGCGCAGCATTCGCCGCCACCCGTCAAGGCCGTACCCGTGCCCGCGTTGCTGCAACTGCCCGATAGCGAGCGCCAGGTGGCCTGGCAGCACCCGCTGTTCAGCCCCGACCGCCAGGCGGACGCGGCCAGGGGCGGGGCCGGCGCGCCGACGTTGGACGGTGTGCGCCTGAGCGGTGTGGTGGTCGACGGCGACCAGCGCTGGGCACTGGTGCGCCTGGCCAACCAGCGCTCCCTGAAGCTGCGCCTGGGCGATGCCCTGGACAGCGGCTGGACCCTGGCCCAGGTCAGCGCCACCACTGCCACGTTCCAGCGCCAGGGCCAGGCGCATACCTTGAATCTGCCGGTGCCGCGCCTTCCCGCGACGGCCGCGGCGCCTTTGCTCACCCTTCCTCACGTAGCGGCACCATGACTGATACCTTGCGCCTCACCCCGATTGCCGCGCGCCTGCGCGCCCCGACCCTCGGCCTGACGGCCGCCCTGGTGCTGGCCGGCTGCAGCGGCCAGGCCCACGACCTGGCCAATGACCCGGCGCTGATGCATGAAGCCCTGAACGGCACCGGCGACCAGCGCACGCCGATGCCCGTGGAACCCGTGGCCGCACCCGCCGCGCCCGCGCTGGCCCCGGTGTCCCGCAAGGTCATCGTCGGCAACCAGCGCTTCATTCGCCCCCCCGCCCCGGCCCAGGCGCCGGCCGCGGGCGCGGGCGAGCAGGGCGACATCATGTTCAACTTCACCGACCAGCCCATCGAGGCGGTCATCAACACCGTGATGGGCGACCTGTTGCACGCCAACTACAGCATCGCCCAGGACGTGAAGGGCAACGTCAGCTTCTCCACCTCAAAACCGGTGAACAAGCAGCAGGCCCTGTCGATTCTGGAAACCCTGTTGTCCTGGACCAACAACGCCATGATCCGCCAGGGCGACCGCTACGTGATTCTGCCCGCCGCCCAGGCCGTGGCCGGCAAGCTGGTGCCCGAGATGCCAGTGGCCGCGCCCACGGCGGGCATGTCGGCACGCCTTTACCCGCTGCGCTACATCGCCGCTACCGAGATGCAGAAACTGCTCAAGCCGTTCGTGCGCGACAATGCTTTCCTGCTGGTGGACCCGGCGCGCAATGTACTCAGCCTGGCTGGCACGCCGCAGGAACTGGCCAACTACCAGGACACCATCGACACCTTCGACGTGGACTGGCTCAAGGGCATGTCCATCGGCGTCTACGGCCTGCAACACGCCTCGGTGGCCGAACTGATGCCACAGTTGCAGAAACTCTTCGGCCCCGACAGCGGCATGCCGCTGTCGAGCATGGTCAAGTTCATGCCCAACGAGCGGACCAATTCCATCGTCGCCATTTCCTCGCAGCCGGCCTATTTGCAGGAGGTGGCGGACTGGATCAAGACCATCGACGAAGGCGGCGGCAACGAGCCGCAGATGTACGTGTATGACGTGCGCAACATGAAAGCCACGGACCTGGCCAAGTACCTGCGCCAGATCTACGGCAACGGCCAGATCAAGGACGACAGTGCCGCCAAGGTGGCCCCCGGCGTGCGGACTACCACGTTGTCGTCCCTCAATGGCACTGGTACCGGGACCAGCACCAGCACCAGCCAGTTGGGCGGTAGCCTCGGTACCCAGGCCAACGCCACCCAGGAGAGCGCCTCCCAGGACGATGAGGGCAGCGACGACAGCGAAGACAGCAGCGCCGACGCCTCTGCCACCGGCACTGCTGGCAAAACCCTGGAAGAAAGCGTGCGCATCACCGCGCAGAAGGGCACTAACCAGTTGCTGGTGCGCACCCGCCCGGCCCAGTGGAAAGAGATCGAGTCGGCCATCAGGCGCTTGGACAACCGTCCGTTGCAGGTGCAGATCGAGACGCGGATCCTGGAGGTCAAGCTTACCGGCGAACTGGACCTGGGTGTGCAGTGGTACCTGGGCAAACTGGCCGGCAACTCTTCCAGCACTACCGTGGCAAACACCAGCGGCAGCCAGGGCGCGCTGGGCAGTGGCGGGGCAGGGTTGGGGTCGACCGATTCGTTGTTCTACTCGTTCGTCAGCAGCAACCTGCAAGTGGCCCTGCATGCGCTGGAAACCACTGGCCGCACCCAGGTGCTGTCGGCGCCGTCGCTGGTGGTGATGAACAATCAGCAGGCGCAGATTCAGGTGGGCGACAACATCCCCATCACCCAGACGACCGTCAATACCAGCACCTCGGCCACCACGCTGAGCAGCGTGGAGTACGTGCAGACCGGCGTCATCCTCGACGTGACCCCGCGCATCAACCCGGGCGGCCTGGTGTACCTGGACGTGCAGCAACAGGTCAGCGACGCCGACACCAGCAGCGTCACCACCACGCAGCCAAACCCGAGCATCTCGACGCGCTCGGTATCTACCCAGGTGGCGGTTCAAAGTGGGCAGACGGTGCTGCTGGGTGGGTTGATCAAGCAGGACAACGCCGAGTCCACCTCCAGCGTCCCGGGCCTGGGGCGCATTCCGGGGTTGCGGTGGTTGTTCGGCAGCACCAGCAAGTCCAAAGACCGTACCGAGCTGATTGTGTTGATTACCCCGCGGGTGGTGGCCAGTGGCGACGAGGCGCGGCGGGCAACGGATGATTATCGCCAGCAGATGCAGTTGATTGGGCGGTGAAGGGGGAAGGGAGGCCATGGGCGGCCCCCCTTCCAGCCGAAGAAACCCAGGCGCAGCGCTCGGTTACCTGGCGCCTGGACATCCATTTCAACCCTAAGGCGCACTGCCTCCCGAACTGCTGCCCGGCGCCACCGGCGGTGCGTCCGACACCGTCTGGGTATCCAGGTCATCGCCACTGGCCTGGTCAGCTGTGGCGCTGCGGGCCAACTCGCGGGCACTGACCTGCACGGCACGCTGCACCGACGGCGGCAATGGGTTGCTGCTGGTCACCGACAACTGCTGCCGGAACGGGCTCAGCACGCGGGTGCGCAAGCGTATGTCATCCGAAGCCGCGCCGACGGCGATGTTGAACACATCGGCGTCCACTACCCAGGCATTGCGCGTGGGGTTGTAATAGGCCAGTGAGCGACCATTCAGCTCGATGGTCACGCGCCTTGTCTGGCCAGGTTGCAACAGCACTTTCTGGAAGCCCTTGAGCTCTTTGAGTGGCCGTGTCAGGCGCGGGTTGCGCTGGCCGACGTACAGCTCGGCCACTTCGGCCCCGGCACGCTGGCCGGTGTTGGTGATGTTGAACGACACCCGGATGGGCGAGTTGCCGAACGCCACCGCCGGGTTGACGCTGATGTTCGAGTAACGGAATTGCGTGTAGGAAAGCCCGTACCCGAACGGGTAGAGCGGTTTGGTGCCCATTTTTTCGTAGCCACGGTAGCCCAGCAGCAGGTCGCCGGCGTAGCTGATCTCGGTGATGGTGCCGTTGTTGTCAAACTGCGGGAAGTAGTTGTAGACAGGGTTGTCCTGCAGGTTGCGTTCCAGGCTCATCGGCAGCTTGGCCGATGGGTTGACCCGCCCGAACAGAATCTCCGCCAAGGCCTGGCCGCCGTTCTGGCCAGGGTAGAAGGCATGCAGGAGCCCAGGTACCTGGTCCACCCAGTCGTTCACCTTCAGCCCTGTGCCGCCATGGAGGGCGACGATGGTATGGGCGTTCTGGCTGGCGATGCTCTGGATCAACTGGCCCTGGAATTCCGGCAGTTCCCACATGTGGTCAAAGCCTTCTCCCTCGTACTCATTGCTGTTGCCAACGGCCACCAGCACGGCGTCGTAGCCGGCGATATCACTCGGGGCTACCAGCGAGGCCCAGCTCATCTGCACGCCGGTATAGCCGCCGAGGCTGGCGATGTAGTTGGGCCGGCGCGAGTATTCCAGCACCACGTCATAGGCCTGGCCGGCTTGCAGGGTGATCTTGGCGTATTGCGGGATGGTGGGGGGGATGGCGTTATCGGGCAAGGGCGTACCGTCGCCGTTGTTGATGATCTGCTGGCCGTTGACGGTGAGGTGAATCACTCCGTCGGCGCGCACCTTGAACACATGGTCGCCGCTGACGGTGGGGGTGATGCGCCCGGTCCAGCGAATGGAGGTACTGGCCGTGTTGCCGTCGGTGGGCAGGTTGGTGTCACTGTCCCAGTTGAGGTTGACGTAGGTGTCGGTGCGGGTCGTGGCCGCGGTCCCGCTCCAGTCGGTGTTGGTGAAGTACTCGGCGGTCAGCCCGGCGACGGCGGTGGTGCCGTCGGTGTCCAGGTGAGTCCAGGTAGCGGCGGCGGGGTCCAGGGACAGGCCGTCGAGGAACGTGACCTGGGCCTGGGGCGCGGTCTGCGCCAGGCCGCTGACTTCACTGATGTAGTTGCGCGCCGACACATACGCACTGCCGAAACCGGTAGGCGGCGCGTATTTGCCCAGTACCCCGACCACCGCGATTTTCTTCACGGTGTTACGGTCCAGTGGCAGCAGGTTATTGCTGTTCTTCAACAATACGATGCCTTCACGGGCCGTATTCAAGGCCGCCTGGTTACTCGCCGGGTTGTCCATGTCATGGGCCGTGGAAGGCACATAGGTATCAAAGTCGAACAAGTAGATCTGGCGCAGGATGCGCCGGACTTTGTCGTCAATAGTGGCCACACTCAATACGCCACTATTGATGTACGGGGTCAATACCGTGGCGTTCATCTGCGTGCCGAACAACATGTCGATATCGGCACCGGCCTGGGCTGCTTTCAGTCCATCGACAATGGCGGCATAGTCCGTTTGCACGAACCCGGGGAACCCCCACTGGTCTTTCAATATTTCGCGCAGCAAGTGGCGGCTTTCACACGCGTGGTCGCCATTGACCAATTGGAACGAACACATCATCAGTGACACTTTGCCATTCTTTGCCGCGGACTCGAACGGCGGCAGGGTCATTTCCCGCAATACCCGTTCCGGGATGCTTTCGTCGAGGGTGAAGCGGTTGGTTTCCTGGTCATTGGCGGCATAGTGCTTGGCGTCCGCCCAGATGCCCCGGGACTGAATGCCGTTGATCACCGCCGGGGCCATGCTGGCCCCCAGGAAGGGGTCTTCGCCGGTCAGGTATTCGAAGTTGCGGCCGCCGTAGGGCATGCGGTACATGTTCATGCCGGGACCGGTGATGTAGTGGTAGCCCCCGGTGGCCGTGTCATAGCCCAGGGCACGGCCGAAATCCACGGCCCGGCGCAGGTTGAAGGTAGCCGCCAGGTTCGGGCCGCTGGGGTAGACCACGCCCTGGTCGTTGCCCTGGCTGGTGTAGCGTACGCCCAGGCCACCGTCGGCGCCGTAGATTTGCGGCAGGTTGAAGCGCGGCAGGGGTTTTATGTCCCAACCACCGGTGCCGCCGATGTAGTCCAGTTTTTCCGCCAGGGTCATCTGGCTGAGGGTCTGTTGCGCCAGCGCGTCGGCTTGTTGCGCGGTGCGCGCCCAGGCGGCGTTACTGCCGAGTTGGGCAATACCCAGGGCCAACAGGGTCAATGAAGTTGCAAGTGCGGGTGAGCGTGTTCTTCTCATTTTAATTACTCCCACCGGCGACCCTCCAGGGAGGACCGGGCGTAATAATGACAACGAGGGCGAACTTGTAAAGCGGGTGAAACAGAATCCCTTTTTATAGGCCTTGAAAAAGGCAGCGGTTAAACCAGGTTAATCCGCACGTTGATGTTGCTATTGGATCCGTTACTCCCAGCCTCGTTTTTTTCGGTGCCATTCGCAGATGGCGCGGGTGCTGCACGAATACGCAATGAATGGGACTCCCGTTGGCCGCGTCTGTCAAACTTTAATGGCGCAACGGTTATCATCATTTCATCTGAGGGAGCCGCTGCTTGGAAAGATTAAAGTATTTGAGTTTTTAAGCATGTGACGTTGCCAAGTTTCCTGCCGGGGACTAAGGTGAGTGCTGTTTCATATCAACTGGCAGCAGGGAGAACGTGACGAAAAAGTTGTCTAGCTAACTAAGTTGGAGGTAGAGAATGAAAGCAATCATCGCGACCGTCGCGGTCCTTTCGTTGTGGGTAGTGTCGAACGCGGCCCTGGGGGCCGACAGCGATAATACATCCGGTGCGCCGGACGCTACCGTCATGACCCAGACCCACGACAGCAAGGCGGCAGGCAACAAGCATGGTGACGCAACCAAGGGCGGAAGGCCCGCCCCCCAGGCTACCACCCCTCGACCCTGACCCCGACGCGGTGCCGGCGCTGTGCGCCTGGCTGAGCAGCCATGCTGGCCTCAAGGCCGCGGACCTGGACCGCGCGGTGCGCCTGGTACCCGTGGGTACACCCAGCGCCTTGCCGGGGTTGTTGACCCGGCTCGGCCTGGTGTCGGAGCATGAAATGGCCCGCGGGTGGGCAGCGGTCCTTGAGCTACCGCTGCGCAGCAGTGACAGCGCCCCCGACACCCTTGACCCTTTGCCCCCGCTAAGCGAGCGGTTTCTGCGCCACCACCAGGTGGTGCCCGTGGGCTGGCAGCAAGGCACCCTGCAAGTGCTCATGGCTGCGCCCCAGGAGGCCTACCCGCTGCGGGCCACGGCCTATGCCTGTGGCTGCCCGGTGCAGCGCTGCGTGGGCACCCGCACTGATATCGACAGCCTGATCGAACGTTACTACGGCCAAGGGCGCTCGGCCATGGGCAGCCTGGTGGAGCACCTGGACGGCGGCCACGGCGACCAGGCCGACGACATCGAGCACCTCAAGGACCTGGCCAGCGAGGCGCCGGTGATCCGCATGGTCAACCTGATCCTGCAGCGCGCGGTGGAGCAGCGGGCCTCGGACATTCATATCGAGCCCTTCGAAAGCCAGTTCAAAGTGCGCTACCGGGTGGACGGCGTGCTGCTGGACGGTGAGGCGCCGCCCGCGGCCTCCGCGCCGGCGGTGATTTCACGGGTCAAGATCATGGCCCGCCTGGACATCGCCGAACGCCGCCTGCCCCAGGACGGGCGCATCATGCTGCGCTTGCAGGGCAAGGAACTGGACCTGCGCGTGTCCACCGTGCCCACCAGCTTCGGCGAGTCGGTGGTGATGCGCCTGCTGGACCGCCAGACCGTCAGCTTCGACCTGCCCAGCCTCGGCTTCGACGGAGCGCGTTTGCAGGGGTTCCTGGCCTTGCTCGACAGGCCGCACGGCATCCTGCTGGTCACCGGGCCCACCGGCTCGGGCAAGACCACCACGCTGTACACCGCGCTGACCCGGCTCAACACCAGCGAGCGCAAGATCATCACCGTCGAAGACCCGGTGGAATACCAGATCGAAGGCATCAACCAGATTCAGGTGAAACCCGCCATCGGCCTGGACTTCGCCGCCACCTTGCGTTCCATCGTGCGCCAAGACCCGGACGTGATCATGATCGGCGAAATGCGCGACCTTGAAACCTGCCGCATCGCTATCCAGTCCTCGCTCACCGGCCACCTGGTACTGTCCACGCTGCACACCAACAGCGCCGCGGCCAGCATCACCCGGTTGCTGGACATGGGCGTGGAGAGTTACATGATCGCCTCCACGGTGATCGGCATTCTCGCCCAACGCCTGGTGCGGCGCCTGGACCCCGCCTGCAGTGAAGCGTTCGAGGCACCGCCGGCGCTGGTGGCCGAGCACGGCCTGGACCGTTTCACCGATCAGCGCCCGATACGGCTGTACCGGCCCCGGGCCGATGCGCAGGGCGGTGGTTACCGCGGCCGCTGCGCGATCACTGAGTTGCTGGTCATGAACGAGGAACTGCGCGGGCTGCTGATGAACCACGCCGATGCCGCCACGCTGGAGCAAGCCGCCCGCCGGGGTGGCCTGCGCACGCTGTATGAAGACGGCCTGCGCCAGGCGCTGGCGGGCGTCACGTCGCTGGAAGAAGTGCTGCGCGTCACCCGCAGCGAGTGAGTGAACCGCCATGGCTCGTTTTCATTACCGGGTGCTGGACAGTGATGGTAGCGCCCGCCAAGGGGTGCTGGAGGCCGTCGATCGCCAGGCCCTGGCCCTGCAACTGCAACGCCAGGGGGCCCTGGTGCTGCACATCGAACCCGCAGGCGGGCGCTGGCTGGCCTGGTCGCCACGCCGCGGCCTGAGCGCCCAGGCGCTGGTGGCGTTCACTCAGCAGTTGGCCATTTTGCTGCATGCCGGGCTGGCGCTGGACCGCGCCCTGGGCATTCTCAACAACGCGCCGGGCAAGGCCCAGGCACCGGTACGAGCGCTGATCGGCCGAGTGCGCGAACGGGTCCAGGCAGGCCAGCCGTTGTCGGCGGCGCTTGCGCTGGAACCCGAGCAGTTTGCCCCCCTGTACCTGAGCCTGGTGCGGGCGGGAGAGGCGGGTGGGGCGCTGCAGGACAGCCTGCGGCAGCTGGCCGACTACCTGGAGCGCAGCCAGGCATTGCGTGGCGAAGTGATCAATGCGCTGATCTACCCGGCGTTCCTGGTGGTGGGCGTGCTGGGTTCACTGGTGCTGTTGCTGGCCTATGTGGTGCCGCAGTTCGTACCGATCTTCCAGGACCTGGGCGTGCCCATTCCGTTGGTGACCGAGGTGATCCTGGGGCTGGGGCAGTTCTTCAATCAATTCGGCCTGATGGTGCTGGCCGCCTTGATCGTCGTGGGGTTGCTGACCCGGCGTGCCCTGCGCGACCCCGACAGGCGCCTGCGCTGGGACCGCCGGCTATTGGGCTGGCCGGTGCTGGGCCACCTGGTGCGGCGCCTGGAAGCCGCAAGGGTGGCGCGCACCTTGGGCACACTGCTGGAAAACGGCGTGGCCTTGCTCGCGGCGTTGAAAATTACCTGCGAGGTGGCCGCCAACCGTGCCGTGCGCGCCCAGTTGCAGGGCGCCACCGAACAGGTCAAGGGCGGAGGGTCGCTGGCCCGCGCCCTGAGCCATGACAATCAACTGCCTGACCTGGCGTTGCAAATGATCCAGGTGGGCGAGGAAGCCGGTGAGCTGGACACCATGCTGCTCAAGGTAGCCGAGGTGTTCGACGCCGAGGCTCGGCGCAGCATCGCCCGGTTGCTGGCCGCGCTGGTGCCGACCCTGACCATCGTCATGGCCGTGCTGGTGGCGTTCATCATGTTGGCCATCATGCTGCCGCTGATGAGCCTGACCAGTAATATCTGAGGGCCTGACCATGCTGCCGCTGCATCGAACTCGCGGTTTCACCCTGCTGGAAATGCTCGCGGTCATTGTCCTGCTGGGCATCGTCGCTACCATTGTCGTACGCCAGGTCGGCGGCAACGTCGACAAGGGCAAGTACGGCGCGGGCAAGGCGCAGTTGGCCAGCCTGTCGATGAAGGTCGAGAGTTATGCCCTGGACATGGGCGCGCCGCCCCGGGACCTGGGGCAACTGGTGGAGCGCCCCGCGGGTGACAGCCGCTGGGCGGGCCCCTACGCCAAGCCTTCGGACCTCAAGGACCCGTTCGGCCACCCGTTTGGTTATCGCTTCCCGGGCCAGCACGGCAGCTTCGACCTGATTTTTTTTGGCCAGGACGGCCAGCCGGGCGGCGAGGGCTACAACGCCGACCTGGGGAACTGGGAATGAAAGGTGAGCGTGGCCGGGGTGGGGTAGCGCATCGGTGTTCTCGCCCGCAGGCTTTGCTACCACCGGCAGGTTTCACGCTGCTGGAACTGTTGGTGGTGATCGCCCTCATGGCCGTGGCCTTGGGCGTACTGGGCGTTGGCCTGGGGCAGGGTATGGCCGCGGCACGGGAGCGCCAGGCCCTGGGCGATATCGTCGGCGCCCTGCGCCAGGCTCGTACCCAGTCGGTGCTCAGCGGCCAGCCCCGGCAGGTCCGTTTCGACCTGGCGGGCCACCGCTACCAGGCACCCGGCCAGGCGCCCGGCCACTGGCCCGCCGACCTGGGGCTGCAGTTGACGACTGCCGCCGACCTGGGGGCTGCCGTGGCATTCTTTCCCGATGGCAGTTCTACCGGCGGCCACCTGCTGATGCAACGCGGTACCCGGCAGTGGCGCATCGACGTGGGCTGGCTGACCGGCAGCGTGCGGCTGCGGGCCCTGCCATGAAGCCGCGCGGCGCTGGCTTCGGCCTGGTGGAAATGCTCGCGGCCCTGGCGGTGTTCGCCCTGGGCTGCACCGTACTGCTGGTGGCGTTCGGGCAGGCCGCGCGCACCTTGGAGCAGGTGCGCGCCAGTGATCGCCTGAGCCTGGTGGCCCGTAGCCTGATGGACGATCAGCGCGGCCAGCGCCTGCAAGCCGGTGAACGACGCGGCAGCGAAGGGGCGCTGCGCTGGCGCCTGCAGATCAGCCGCGAGCCCGGGCCGGCCACGCTGCTGCCGTTGTGGCGCCTGGACCTGGATGTCAGCGAGGGCCGCCGCAGCCTGCGGGTCAGTACCTTGGCGGTGCAGGCGCAACCCGCCTTGGACGCCAGCCGATGAAGCGCCCAGCCAGCGGTTTCACCCTGCTTGAAATGCTTTTTGCCCTGGTGCTGCTGGCGGTGCTGATGGCCCTGCTGGGCACCGCGCTGCTGGGCGCCAACCGCGCGGCGCTCAAGGGCGAGCACTATGGTCAGCGCCTGGAAGCGGTGCGGGCCAGCCAGAATTTCCTGCACCACGCTCTGGAAGGGGCCTTGCCGGTGGAGCTGCCGGCGGAGGGCGAGCAGCCCCGGGTATTCGACGGCCAGCGCCAGCGCCTGGTGTTCGCCGCCGGCCTCAACAGTGCCCTGGGCGGCGGCCTGCAGGTGCATACCCTGGAACTCGTGGGCCTGGGCGGCCACCAGTCCCTGCAAGTGCGCTTCGAGCAACTGCTGCGCGGTGTCGCCCGGCCCTGGGGCCAGCCGCAGGTGTTGCTGGAGGATGTACGCGACCTGCGCTTGAGTTACCGCGGCCGGGACGACCGAGGCCAGCCTACCGCCTGGTTGCCCCGCTGGCCCTGGCCGGCGCGCCTGCCCCAGGCGGTGCGGATCGAACTGGACAGCGCTGGCCCGGTGCCGTGGGTGGCCCAGGTGGTGGCCCTGCGCCTGGACCTCAGTGAAACCCAGGGGGCGCCATGAACCGGGCGCAGCAAGGCATGGCGTTGTTGCTGGTGCTATGGGCCATGGCCCTGCTGGCCATGTTGCTCGGCACCCTGGTGGTGGAGGTGCGCCAGCAGGCGCGCCTGGGCCTGTGGCAAACCGAGCATACCCGCGCCAGCCTGGCGGCCGAAGCCGGGTTGAACCTGGCGGTGCGTGCCCTCACTGACGCCGACCCGCCACGGCGCTGGGTCGCCGATGGCCGCGTGCAGGCCTTGCGTTTCGACGACGCCACCTTGCAGGTCAGCGTGCGCAGCGAGCGCGGCAAACTGGACCTCAATGCCGCCGCGGCCGCGGATTTCGCCCGCCTGGTCGAGGCGTTGGGCTCGGGGCAGGGCCGGGCACTGGCGGCGGCCCTGGAGCAGCGCCGCGATGGCAACCAGCCGCCGTTGCGCGCCCTGGAAGAGTTGCGCGACCTGCCCGGGATGAGCACGGCCCTGTACCAGGCGCTGGTGCCGGACGTCACGGTATGGAGCGGCCAGGAAAGCCCCGACCCGGCTTTCGCAAGCCCCGTGCTGCAGCGTGCGCTGGGCCTGCCACGCGTGGCGGCCCTGGCCGGTGAGGCCGGTCAGGTGCTGAGTATTCGCAGCCAGGCGCAATTGCCCGACGGGTTCACCGCCGTGATCGACAGCACGGTGCTACTGTCACCCATGGAGAACGGCGCGCGCCCCTTCAGGGTGGTGCGCTACAACGAGTGAGGCGTGGCCCATGCGTGCAGTGTCCCTGTGGCTCTGGCAACAGCGGCTCAAAGGCTTATGGCAGGGCAGTGCCGTGCAGGGCTTCTGCCGTGCCTGGGGCCAGGAACTGCTGGCCAGCCTGCCAGCCGCCCTGCGCCGCGGCCTGCAGCCGGGCCGCGCACCCCGGCGCTGCCCGTGGCCTTTGCCCGCCGAGGCGTTGCCGGGCGAGCGGCTGGTACTGGAACTGCCGGCCGACCGGGTATTGGTGCAGCGCCTGGGCCTGCCGCTGGCGGCGGCCCGCGACCTGCACCGGGTGATGGACTTCGAACTGGACCGCTTCACGCCGTTCAGTGCCGGCCAGGTACATTACGTGGTGCGCCGCGAGGGCATCGACAGCGACCAGGTAGGGGTGACGCTGGCCGTGCTGCGCCGGGAGTGGTTGCAGCAGTGCCTGGACGAGTGTCACGCCCGGGGCGTGCTGCTGGCGGGTATCGACGTGCTGGACGCCCGTGGCCAGCCCATGGGCCTGGACCTGTTGCCCCACGCGCCTGCCGCCAGCGGCGGGGGGCAACGGCTGGCCTGGGGGTTGGCGCTGCTGTGCCTGACCCTGCTGGCGGCCGTGCCCTGGCAGTGGCGGCACAACCGCGAAACAGCGCTGGCGGCCATGACCCAGGAGGTACAGGGGCTGCGCACCCAGGCCGAGGCCGTGGCCGCATTGCGCAAGCGCCTGGACGAGGCTCAGGGCGCCGCGCAATTTCTCGCCCGGCGCCGGCTCGCGCAGCCCGGGCGGGCCTTGTTGCTCAGTGAACTGAGCCGTTGCCTGCCCACCGACACCTGGTTGCAGACCCTGGAAATCAATGGCGAAGGCCAAGTGGACATCGCTGGCTTCAGCAGCCACGCCAGCGGCCTGATCGCCCAGGTAAAGGGCTGTGATCACCTGGCCGATGCCCAGTATCAGGGCGTGATCCAGCCCGATGAGGCCAGCGGCCGCGAACGGTTCTACATGCGTGCCCGGGCGCGTGGGGAGGCTGGCGATGCGCCGCGCACTGACACCCCGTGAGCGCCGCGTCGGCGCCTGGTTGCTGGTGGCCCTGCTGGTGGCGGCTTTCTACAGCCTGCTGGTGGTGCCGCTGTGGATAGCCCCCCTGCAAGACATCGACAGCCAGATGCATACCCTGGCCGAGCAGCGCTTGCGTTACCAGCGCCTGTTGGCCCAGCGCGAGGCTCTGGAGCAGGGCGTGCAGGCTGCCCAGGCTGACGACGTGGGCCTGCTGCCCGGCGAAGACCCCAGCGCCGTGGCCGCCGACCTGATGCAGCAGGTGGCCCAGCGGGTCAAGGACAACGAGGCGTTGAACGGGGGCTGCCAGGTGACCCAGCGCATGCCCATCGTCACCCAGGACCAGGCGGCCACCCCGTTTCGCCAGGTGCGCCTGAGCCTGGACCTGGACTGCGCCATCCAGCCCCTGGTCACGTTGTTGCAGCAACTGGAAGGTGAGCAACCGCTGCTGTTTGTCGACGAACTGAACATCCGTCGTGCCGCCAACGCACCCGCGAGTGGTGGCGCCGGGCGGCTGGGAGTGCACCTGTTGCTCAGTGGCTACCTGGCCCCCGCGCAGGCGGCACGATGAGGGCCTGGCGCCGGCCGCTGGTGCAACTGCTGGCCGGGCTGGCGCTGATGCTGGCCGGGTTGCTCGCCTGGCTGGCCACTGGGGTCGGCACCCAGCCCCAGTGGCCGGTGGCCGAGCCCCTGCCTGTTCACGGCGCCATTGCGCCTGCCGTGGAGATACCGGCCGGGGTCGCCCTGGGCGAGGTGGCCAACGCCTGGCAGGCCCCGCTGTTCAGCCCTACGCGGGAGCCAGACCGATCGGTCCAAATGGCCAAGGCCACGCCTGACTTGAGTGGCCTGCGCCTCACGGGCGTGGTCATCGACGGCACGGTGCGCCGGGCACTGTTCAAGCAGGCCGACGGCCACGACCTGAGCCTGCGCGAGGGCGGCCAACTGGCCAGCGGCTGGCGCTTGCAACGCATCGAGGCCCAGGCCGTGGTGCTGGAACTCAATGGCCAGGTCCGGCGCCTGCAATTGCCTGCGCCACGCTTGCCAAATATGCCGGTGCCTGCGCCGGCGTCGTCCATACTGCTGAACAGGTCCGCGCCTTCGTCGCCTGCCCCCGGGGGTCACTGAGCATGCCGTCGTCCTTCGCCCTGATGCCGCTGTTTGTCGTGGTTGCCCTGGTGGGCTGCACGGTACCGCCCCATAGCCTGGACACCGACAACAGCCTGGAACGCGAGGCCCTGCGCGGCACCGGTGACCAGCGTGGCCCGGTTCCCGCCACGCCCATGCCGGCCGCGGCGGCCAACCCGCCGGGTGCGCCCAGCGGCGGCCAGCGGCAGATCATCCAGGGCAACCAGCGCTTCATTCAAGGCCCCGCCAACAGTGTCGGCAGGCCGGTGGCCGCAGGCCCGCGCCAGGGCGACGGCAGCGCCGGGGTCATGTTCAACTTCAACAACCAGTCCATCGTCGCGGTCATCAACACCATCATGGGCGACCTGTTGCAGGAGAACTACAGCATCGCCCAGGGCGTCACGGGCGACGTGTCGTTTTCCACCTCCAAACCGGTGGACAAGGCCCAGTCCATGGCCATTCTCGAATCGCTGCTGTCCTGGACCAACAACGCCATGATCCGCCAGGGCGACCGCTACCTGATCCTGCCGGCCAACCAGGCGGTGGCCGGGCAACTGGTGCCGTCCATGGGCATGCGTCAACCGGCCGCCGGGCTGTCGGTGCGGCTATTCTCGCTGCGTTTCATTTCCGCTGGCGAAATGCAGAAACTGCTCAAGCCCTTCGCCCGCGAGAACGCGTTCCTGCTGGTGGACCCGGCGCGCAACGTACTGGGCATGGCCGGCACCGCCGATGAGCTGGCCAACTACCAGGCCAGCATCGACACCTTCGACGTCGACTGGCTGCGCGGCATGTCCATCGGCGTGTTCGGCCTGCAGCGCGCGACCGTGGCCGAGTTGCTGCCGGAACTGCAGAAAGTCTTCGGGCCGGACAGCGGCACGCCCTTGGCGGGCATGTTGCGCTTCATGCCCATCGAGCGCACCAACTCGGTGGTGGCGATCTCGTCGCAACCCCAGTACCTGCAAGAGGTGGGCGAGTGGATACGCACCATCGACAATGGCGGCGGCAACGAGCCGCAACTCTACGTATACGACGTGCGCAACATGAAAGCCCAGGACCTGGCCCGCTACCTGCGGCAGATCTACGGCAGTGGCGCGATCAAGGAGGAGCCCGCCGCCGAGGTGGCGCCCGGCTTGACCACCACCACCCTGGGCACGCCTATCGGCAGCGGCGGCAGCAATGGGTCTGGCATGGGCAACGGTACCTTGACCAGCCTGTCGCGCAGCGGTGGCCTGGGGCAGGGCAGCAACAGCCTGACCCAGACCGCTGGCAATAATGGCCAGAACACCCAGGCGCAGAATGCCGACAGCACGGATGAACAGGATAACAATGCCACCGACACCACCGGCCGCAAGAGCCTGGACGACAGCACGCGCATCACGGCCCAGCAGAGCAGCAACCAGCTGTTGATTCGTACCCGGCCCAGCCAATGGGCCGAGATCGAAAACGCCATCCGCCGCCTGGACAACCCGCCCATGCAGGTACAGATCGAGACCCGTATCCTGGAAGTGGCCCTGACCGGCGAACTGGACCTGGGCGTGCAGTGGTACCTGGGCCGCCTGGCCGGCAACTCCACCACCACCGGCATTGGCAACGTGTCCGGTAGCCAGGGCGCCCTGGGCAGTGGCGGGGCAGGGCTGGGTGCCACCGATTCGCTGTTCTATTCGTTCGTCAGCAACAACCTGCAGATCGCCATCCACGCCCTCGAGTCCAGCGGCAAGACCCAGGTGCTGTCGGCACCGTCGCTGGTGGTGATGAACAACCAGCAGGCGCAGATCCAGGTGGGTGATGACATCCCCATCAGCCAGACCACGGTCAACACCATCGCTTCCGACACTACATTGAGCAGCGTCGAGTATGTGCAGACGGGCGTGATCCTCGACGTGACCCCGCGCATCAACCCCGGTGGGCTGGTGTACATGGACATCAAGCAACAGGTCAGCGACGCCGGTACCACCACCAGCGCCGACGTCAACCCGCGCATTTCCACCCGCTCCATCGCTACCCAGGTCGCGGTGCAGAGCGGCCAGACCGTGCTCCTGGGCGGCTTGATCAAGCAGGACGATGCCCAGACCGTGGCCAAGGTGCCGTACCTGGGCTCCATTCCCGGACTGGGCTGGCTGTTCGGCTCGACCAGCCGCACCAAGGCACGCACCGAACTGATCGTGCTGATTACCCCACGGGTCGTGACCAGTAACAGCGAAGCGCGGGAGGTCACCGACGAATACCGGCAACAGATGCAGTTGATGAAACCCTGAGGACCTAGCCAATGAGCAGCAAGAACACCGTATGCCTGTGGTATGACGGTACCGCCGTGGAGGCGGCGCAGTTTTACGCCAGCATTTTCGACGACAGCCAGGTGGTGGCGGTGCACCGTGCCCCCGGCGATTACCCCGCAGGCCAGGAAGGCGACGTACTGACCGTGGAATTCACCGTCATGGGCGTCCCTTGCCTGGGCCTCAACGGCGGACCCGGGTTCACGCACACCGAAGCGTTCTCGTTCCAGGTCAGCACAGCGGACCAGGCTGAAACCGATCGGTTGTGGAACGCGATCATCGCCAACGGCGGCCAGGCCAGCCAATGCGGCTGGTGCAAGGACCGCTGGGGCCTGTCGTGGCAGATCACCCCCAAGGCGTTGCTGGACGCGATCAGCCACCCCGACAAGGCAGCGGCCAGGCGCGCTTTCGAAGCCATGATGCAGATGAGCAAGATCGACATCGCCGCCATCGAGGCCGCTTTAAAGGGCTGACCCGGCCCTGTGGGACCAGGCTGCAACGGGGCAGGGAGGGGTTCAGAGCCAGGCACATGCAGCACCGCTGCATCGGTTGGCGAACCTGGAGGCGTTCCGCCACAGCCACCCGGACATCCCATCGCCCCCGAGGCCTTGAGCACCCCCGTGGCGGCGCATCACCTGGTGTTTCCCAAGGCACATGCCGGGTTTGCGCGGGTGCGCAGGTTCCTGGCGTGGATGGAGGGGGAGTTGGGGCAGGGGCTGGCGTACTGAGCAGAATTTCTTGAACCTCGGGTCGCTCTCCTTCTCGAATGGTTCGACAGCGCTATAACAGGCGAAACAGAGCACCTTCACCCACAGGAGACCCTTCATGCACGCTGACAGCCATGGCCGCGAAGTGCTAACCCTCAGAGGCCTGGAGATCGGCACCGGTACGCCCAGGATCATTGCCTCCATTACCGGCAAGGACGGGACCGACGCCGTGGCGCAGGCCAAGGGCATCGCAGAGGCCCACGCGGTGGATATCGCCGAGCTTCGGCTTGACTGCCTGGGTGAACCGCTCAGCCCCGCGGTGGTGAGCGACCTGGTTCGGCGCGTTACCGCCAGCCTGGTGGGCAAGCCCTTGATCGTGACGCTGCGCAGCAAAAGCGAGGGGGGCGAATGCACGTTGTCGGACGCGGACTATTTCGCGCTGTATTCGGCCCTGCTGCAAGAACGCCTGGTGGATGCGCTGGACGTGGAAATGATGAAGCCCCAGGCGCAGGTCATGGACCTTATCGCCCAGGCCCATGCCCAAGGCGTGGCGGTGGTGCTGTCCAACCATGATTTCGAGGCCACGCCGGCCCATGAGGTGATCATTCAGCGCCTGCGCCGCCAGCAGGCCATGGGCGCTGACATCCTCAAACTGGCGGCCATGCCGGCGACCGCCAAGGACGTCGTGACGCTGATGGCCGCGACCCAGGAAATGCACGCGCTGTATGCAGAGCGGCCGCTGATGACCATGTCCATGGGCCCCCTGGGGGTGGTGTCGCGCCTGGCAGGGCAACTCACCGGTGTGGCGCTGACCTATGCCAGCGCAGGCGCCCCTTCAGCCCCTGGGCAGTTGGATGCCGAGGCTGTTCGGCAGGTGCTGGGCATCATCGACAGGGGCACCAACGGCTGACCACATTGCTGGACCCGCAATGACCTTCGCGAGCCCCGCATGACTGCCGCGCACACCGGTTGGAGCATGGCTTGCCAGCGAAAGGGGCGACGCGGTGGGCCTGGCAGACCGTGTTGCCTGGTTCGCCAGCACGCCGCCCTCCACGTTTGTGATCGCTGGGTCACTGCAGGTCATCTGCATGACTGGCAACCCGATCGAACCCCACGGCGCTGCGCCGGTCGACTTTCTGTATGCAGGCCATCATCAGCCCAGGGGATACGATGTCACAGCCCAGCCGCACCATTGCCTGGTCACTCTTGCCGCTGTTGGCGCTGGCGGGCGCCACCGATGCCCTGATGATCGTGCACAGCAAGGATCTGCTCGCCGTGTACATGACCGGCAACAGCACCAAGCTCGGGGACTTTCTGGCACTGGCCGAGTGGGCGCGCGTCGCCGAGATCGCCAGTGTCATCGCCATGTTCGTGTTCGCTGCCACCTTCGCCACCTGGCTGGGAGACCGCGGTGGGCGTTGGCGCGCCAGCCTGGTGCTGATGCTGGTGGGCGTGCTGCTGATGCTGGCCGGCCCGTTGGCGGCCCAGGCGCCCCAACCCTATGCGCTGGCTACCGTGCTGGTGGTAGCCGCGGCCATGGGCGCGCTCAACCAGGTGCGGGTCGATGAGCCCGGGGTGACCTTTGTCACAGGCTCCCTGGTGAAGCTGGGGCGCTGCCTCGCCGGCGGGCGATGGCTACCCGCTACCGACGCCTTGCTGCGCTGGCTGTGCTTCCTGGCGGGTGCGTTAGCCGGTGCGCTGATCGACAGTCATCTGGGTACCCGGACCCTGCTATTGCTCGGGGCGCTGGCCACTGCGGGCGCTGTCGCCACCTGGGCCGTGCAGGCGCGCCTGCAACCGCTGAACGCTTGAGCTTGCCTGTTTTCTTGACGCTGGAGGGCATCACCATGTCAGACGCAACGCCTTATCCATTCGGCCCCCAGGGGCCGGGCACCGCCGAGGGGCCTGCATTGCCCAGGGCCGGCGCTGGCCGGCCGGCCAGCGAAATCGACCGAGGTACTGTCAGCGACGGCAAGGTTGAATTCATCAACTGGCGTGGCGACGCCGACCGTCCCGAACCGCCGCCGCCCGTACCCTTGGCGCCGGATCAGCGCATCGGTGTGGCCATCATCGGCCTGGGCCGCCTGACGCTGGGGCAGATCCTGCCGGCCTTCGCCGATTGCCTGTATGCCAAGCCGGTGGCGCTGGTCTCCGGCAGCCCTGAAAAAGCCCGGGCGGTGGCTGCCCAATACGGTATCCGGGCCGATGCCGTGTATGGCTACGAACACATCGAACGCCTGGCCGACAACCCCGAGGTGCAGGCGGTCTACGTGGTCACGCCCAATGGGCTGCACCTGGACCACGTGCGTGCGGCAGCCCGAGCGGGCAAGCACGTGTTGTGCGAAAAGCCCATGGCGGCCAATTCCGAGCAGGCGCGGCAGATGATCCACGCCTGCAGCGAGGCCGGTGTGCGCCTGATGATCGCCTACCGTTGCCAGTATGAGCCATTCAACAGCGCCGCCGCCCGGCTGGTGCGTTCCGGCGAGTTGGGCCGCGTGCGGGTCATCGAAGCCACCAACACTCAAGTTCAGGGCCCTGGCGGCCAGTGGCGCATGAATGCCGAGCTGGCCGGTGGCGGCGCATTGCCGGACATCGGCCTGTACTGCCTCAATGGCGTGCGGGCGATGCTGGGCGAGGACCCGGTGGAAGTCTATGCCCAGATCGTCAACCCGCAGGGTGACGAGCGTTACGCCCAGGTCGAGGAAACCACCAGCTTCATGCTGCGCTTTCCTTCCGGGGCCATTGCCAATTGCGCCACCAGCTATGGGGCGCATGAAACCAAGGACATGCGCCTGCGGCTGGAGAAAGGCTGGATTGAAATCGAGAACGCCTTTGCCTACCGGGGCCAGCGTCTGCGCGTCGCCAGGCGCAAGGGCACCCTGGAATCAGTGGAGGAGTTGCGTCCAGGCGCGGGTAATCAATTCAGCCTGGAGATCGATCATTTCGCCCAGAGCCTGCTCAACGGCAAGATACCGCGCACCCCTGGCGAGGAAGGGTTGCAGGATCACTTGCTGATGGAGGCCATCTACCGGTCGGCACAGGAAAACAGACCGGTGAAGATCGACTGGGAAAGCGTGCATCAAGCCGTTGAGCCTGAGTGACCTTGCCCCGCTGCCCGGTTGCCCTGTAGCGCATCAAAAACGCGGCCTCACGACCGCGACAGGTGATCTGCTTTGGCTGCGAATGCCTCCAGGTGCGCCACGCTGGCAGTCGCTCGCTGGCGTACCTGTTCGTCGGCATCGTCAGTAGCGCGCCGCAGCGCTTGCAGGGCCAGCGCCAGCTGGTCCAGCCCCTCACCCCAGTTGCCGAGAAAACCCGCGGCATGCCGACGGACGCAAGGGTAGGGCGACTGCAGCCCCTGGACCGCAGGGACCACGTCGGCGGCGCCGATGTCTGCCCAGGCGGGGCAGTCATCGAAGGCTGCTTCGATAGCCGTTTCAAGCTCGGGACGGGCTGCCAGTGCCCGCTCCACGGCCGCGTAGTGCAGAAGAGCAGGGTGTGCGCCGCGGGGCCGGAAGCTGTCGAAGTTCGCGCACAGCCCCTGGGCCGCCACTTCGGGTGCCTGGCCGCTGAGCCAGGCTTCATCGTTGAGGTAGCCCAGTGCCTTTATGCACCAGTTGCGTGTGGGTTCGTCGGGTGCCCGACTGGCCTGACCGCGCAGTGCGTCGAGCACTTCGACGCGGTTGCAGCCGGCCAGCCCCAGAATCCGGGCAGCGCAGGCAGAGTGTGCAGGCGCGTACAGCGTGTCGATCAGGCCCTCCCAGGCGGCGTCGCCATGGGCAATCAGCCAGCGCTGGGCGTCCTCGGTGCTGATACCGTCGTAGCAGCCCAGCCTGGACAGGTAGAACCGTGCCTGCTGCGCCCGCGGCTGGCGCGCCAACTCGCTGAGTTGCTGCTCAAGCGCCCGTTCCACCGGGAAGTGGGCCTCGAACTGCGCGGGCGTGAGGCTGCGTCTGGCCAGGGCGATGTCGCCCGACTCGTCATGGAAGAACGCGACGAAGCCGGGTGCGACCCCCGGCAAGGTGTGGGCGTGGGCGGACAACCTTTTGGCGGCACGCGCCACGGTGACCAGAAAGCGTTTTTCCGTTGCTTGCCAGTGCCGGCGAAACCGCTGGTTGGCGTGGGCCTGAAGGGGGGCATCCAACGCCAGCAGCGCCGCGTTGGCGTAGTCATGCAGATCCCAGTCCCAGCGCCAGTCCACCGGGTTCCAATCGTCACCCTGAAAGCTGAGATCGCTGGCAGCCCTGTCATGCAGGGCGAGGCTGGGCAGGGTAAGGGTGGCTTCTTCTTCCCGGTAGCTGGCGTGGAACACCGCGGCGTGCAGCGGGCCGTGGCCCTCTGCAAGCACAGCCTGAAGGGTGTCCTTGGCCGACTCGAACAGGGCGTGTTCAAGGGCTTTCCAGTTCATGCTCAGGTCCATCTGCTGGGGTAGGGGCCGCTTATCTTACTGTGGCGTGCGCGATTTGTGTGCGCGCGGGTTTCTGTGGCGTGGCAAAATGGGCGTTTTGATCATGGATTCGAGAGCATGCCCGGCAACCGCGTTACCCCCGCCCTGTGGACAATGATTCTGAACGCCGAAGGCGCTGCATTGCTGACGCCGGCGGGGGCCCGAAACTTTCTGGTGGGTTCGGGCGACCACCACGCCATTGACGTATTCACCGGCCGTGAGCGCGAGACCCGCGTACGGGTGCCACGGTTGGCGTTCGAACAGGCCCTGGACTTCCTGGCGACTGGCGGGCATGTAGGGGATGAAAACGCGGTGGCGGTGCAGTCGAGCAGTGACCCCCGTTCCGCCGGCCCGCTGTGCCGCGCCGCCCGGCTGCGCGCCAACGGCACCTTGGGTGCCAGGGTGATCACTTACGTATTGCCGCTGCTGGAATACTGCGACGTAGTGGGCATCGACCGGATGCGCATGCCCAGCGCTACGTGGCTGGAGACGTGATGGCTTCACCGGGTTCGCTCAGCCAGGTCGTCAGCACGCGACGATCCAGTTCTTCCCAGTCGGCCATGCCCAGCACCCGGGTCGTGTTCAGGCCTCGCAGGTAACCGCGCAGTTGGTTCGCGGTATCGCGCAGCAGGGTGCTGTCGGCCGTACCGGCACCCAGCACGGTTTCGTATTCGATCAGGTAGTCGGCCACCCGCTCACGGAAATCGGGTAGCACGGCGTCGCGAATCAGATCAAAGGTCCGCATCAGGCTTCCTTTTTAGTTGTAATTGGAAAAGCCTAGTCTGCACGCGACGTTGCCGTGGGTTCAAGGGGCTGTTGAGCTGTAGTGGCCGCCAGGCCGCGTCAGGCTGGAGGCGGTATCCAGGCCTGACGCAGAGGTGGGTCAAGCAGGCTCGGGCACCCGGTCAGCCTTGGTCGGGGGCTGCACCGCCAGGGGCGCGAAGCTCTCGGCCTGGGCCATGCGCCACATGCGCGCGTAGAACTCGGCGGTGACCGGTTTGCCCAGCAATTCCCCGGGCTCCAGGAACACATGGATCTGCGAAAACAGCCGAACCTCGGTGGTGGTCATGCGCCGCACCAGGTGCTTGGGTTCCAGTTCACTCGGATGGCTGAGGCCTGCGGCGCTGAGCATTTCGCCCAACGCCACCAGGGTATTGCGGTGGAAATTGGCGACCCGCTGTGCCTTGTCCGTCACTTCCAGCGCCCGCTGGCGCAAGGGGTCCTGGGTGGCCACGCCGGTAGGGCACTTGTTGGTGTGGCAGCTCTGGGACTGAATGCAGCCGATGGCAAACATGAAGCCGCGCGCCGAATTGACCCAATCGGCGCCAATGGCCAGCACACTGGCGATGTCGAACGCGCTGACGATCTTGCCGCTGGCACCCAGCTTGATCTGGCTGCGCAGGCCAGCGCCCACCAGCACGTTATGCACGAACAGCAGGCCTTCGCGCATCGGCATGCCCATGTTGTCGGTAAACTCGCGAGGCGCCGCCCCCGTGCCGCCTTCCTTGCCGTCGACCACGATGAAGTCCGGCTGTACCCCCGTCTGCAGCATGGCCTTGACGATCGCCATGAATTCCCAGGGGTGGCCCAGGCACAGCTTGAAGCCTACCGGCTTGCCGCCGGACAGGGTGCGCAATTGGGTGATGAACTCCAGCAACTGCAACGGGGTGCTGAACTGTGAATGACGGGCGGGCGAGATGCAGTCCTCGCCCATTTTCACCCCGCGGGTGCTGGCGATTTCCTCGGTGACCTTGTGTTTGGGCAGGATGCCGCCATGGCCCGGCTTGGCGCCCTGGCTCATCTTGATCTCGATCATTTTCACCTGGGGCTGGCGTGCGGTTTCAGCAAAGCGCACCGGGTCGAACTGCCCGCTGAGCGTGCGGCAGCCAAAATAGCCACTGCCGATTTCCCAGATCAGATCGCCGCCGAACTCCTGATGGTAAGGGCTGATGCTGCCCTCGCCAGTGTCATGGGCGAAGCCGCCGAGCTTGGCCCCGCGGTTCAAGGCGCGAATGGCGTTGGCGCTGAGGGCACCGAAACTCATGGCCGAGATGTTGAACACCGAAGCGCGGTAGGCCTGTTGGCAGGCCGGCCCGCCAATGGTCACATGAAAGTGCCGTGGGTCGCAGGCATCGCTGGGCAGCATGGAGTGGCTGATGAACTCGAACCCTGGTTGGTAAACATCGGTCAGCGTGCCGAAGGCCTTTTCTGCCGGCTGGTTCTTCGCTCGCTGGTACACGATCGAGCGCTGGGCGCGGGAGAAGGGCAGCTTCTCGTCATCACCCTCCAGCATGTACTGGCGGATTTCCGGGCGGATGGTTTCGATCAGGTAGCGGGCATGGCCCAGGATAGGATAATTGCGGCGCACCGAATGCTGGGTTTGCAGCAGGTCATATACGCCGATCAGGCTCAGTACTCCGGTGATTGCCACCAGCACATCGAGCCCGGGTGACAGCGTCAGGAAAAAGAGGCCGAACAGGGTGAACAGGACACAGCCGGTGAACACGGCGTAGCGGCTCAGGAGCGATATTTTCATTGTGGTTTTCTCACGGTACGGTCGCGGCATCTTCAATCGGCAGCGCCGATTTCACGGATTTCGTCATAGCGGGCTTGCAGTTGCTGGCGTTGCTGCTTGCGCAACTGGCCCTGGGCATAGCGGCGCAACTCGACGGCGGTATCGGGTACCAGCGGTCGCACGGGGCAGGGGCGGCCGTCGGTGTCGATGGCTACCATGGTGAAATAGCAACTGTTGGTATGGCGCACGGTGCGCTCGTGAATATTCTCGGTCATCACCTTCACCCCCACTTCAAGGGAGGTCCGGCCGGTGTAATTGACCGAAGCGAGAAAGGTCACCAGTTCGCCCACATGGATGGGCTCCTTGAAGATCACCTGGTCGACCGAGAGGGTGACCACATAACGGCCGGCGTAACGCTTGGCGCAGGCGAAGGCGACTTCGTCGAGCATCTTGAGCAGCGCGCCGCCGTGCACGTTGCCGGAAAAGTTGGCTTTGTCGGGGGTCATGAGCACACTCATGCTCAATTGGTAGCTACCAGGTTCCATGAAAACCTCATCACGTCAGGCGTTGTGGCCCGCCGCCGTGTGGCCCGGCGATTCAGGCCTGGGGGTGCAGTGTTGGAGCCCTAGGACGGTATCAGTGGGACAAGATAGTTAGCTAGCTAATATTGTGAAAGGGTGCGTTTCCCATCGGGTAATAATGCGCGGCGCAGGGGCGATTGATTCGCTTTGTGACGGTGGCGGCTGCGCCGTCATTTCTTGAAATACTCTGCCTGGGTTTTTGGGCATGAAACCCATCACTACCCGCCACCCGGGAAGGCATAATGGCGCGCCACTGCCTAGCGTGGGCAGTCCAGTCGCGAGCGCGCCACAAGGTACACAGTCAATGATCTGGTTTCTAGAAGGACAGGCTTCCCAGCGCGACATCATCCTGGGGGCCCGCGATGCCTTGCCACCCGGCACCGCCATCCACGCTTCCCACCGCGGGGACCGGGCCGAAATCACTGGCCTGGCGGATATCAGCTACCAGGAGCCCGCCGATCCGGCCGAGCGTCTGGCTTTCATTCTCGACACGGCCCTGGCCCACGGCATCCGGGTAATCGTGGCCGGCCGCGCCGGCGCCGGGTATGAAGTGCACCGCGAGGTCTTCCAGCGCGCCGGCCTGGTGCTGGTGACCGGTGGCACTTCCCTGGAGACGTTCGAACGGGTCGATGACAAGAGCCAGTTCACCGCGCAGGCGCAGCGTGCCGGCCTGGCCTGTGTGCCCGCCATCACGGTGACCAACGCCGACGAACTGGTGCAGGCCCATGCCGTCGTTTCCGCCCAGGGCGAGGCCTGCATCAAGCCGGCCGTGGGCATCTACGGCCAGGGCTTCTGGCGGTTCAGGCCGGGCGTCGACCGTTTCCGCTGCTTCGCCAACCCCGACGCCCGCGAGGTCAGCTTCAGTGATTACCTGCAGGCTTACACAGCGCAGGCCACGCGCCCCGCGATGCTGGTGATGCCCTACCTGGCCGGCAGCGAATGTTCCATGGACATGGTCTGTGAAGCGGGGCGGGTGGTGGCCTGCGTGGGCCGCCGCAAGCAGGGCGGCTACCAGACCTTCGAACGCGATGGCGCCGCGGTGGAGCTGGCGGTGCGGGCCGCCGAGCATTTCGGCTGCGATGGCCTGGTCAATGTGCAGACGCGCGACGACGCCCAGGGCGTGCCCCACTTGCTGGAGATCAACCCGCGGTATTCGGGTGGCATTGGCTACACCCGTGCCACCGGCGTGAACCTGGCCGGTATTTTCGCCACTCGTCGGCTGGGTTACCCCGAGCCGCCTCGGCAGTGGGTGCCTGGCGTGCGGGTGAGGGCCATCACGGTGGCGGCAATAGTGTCCGATTGATATTGCTAAGCCTTCTTATTTGTTACACTTTCGACGCGTAGCTTGTACATGCACGGACAAACGCACTCAGGGAGAGTTACCTCATGCTTCTGGCCACCGGCGCCAATGCCGTTCTAGCTTCAGCCACGACTGCCTGGGTGCTGGAAACCGAGCGTGCCGACGCCATGGGTGCCACGGCCGCGGTCGCGTTGCTGGCGGTGGACGAAAAGCGCCAGCCCAAGGGTGAGCCGGCCCTGTTCCATGCGCCCCAGCCGGCCTGGATGGAGTGGCGCGGCGACCCGGGGCATGTCGGTTGCCAGCTCACGCTTGCCAACCTGCCCGCGGGCGCCGACCGCGTGCTCATCGTGTTGTACACCTATGCGGCCACGGGGCCGGTCAGCGACCTGCTCGGCTGCACGCTGCGCCTGGATGGCGCTCTTGAACACCGTGTCGACCTGCGCGGCCATGGCGAAGCCGCCATCATCCTGGGCGAGTGCTACCTGCGCGCCGGGCAGTGGAAATTCCGCGCCCTGGCCGAAGGCTCGGCGTATGGCCTGGCCGCCCTCGGGCGCCGGCTGGGCGTGGCCCTCGATGAAAGCAACCCCGAGCGGCGAGGGCCCGGCCGCGAGCGCGCCTCCAGTGGCGCCACCGGCACCGGTTTCGCAGTGTCGCAGCGAGCCTTGCTGACCTGCGCGCATGTCATCGAGGGCATGCACGAAATCCATATCAGTTCCTTCGAAGGCCGCCACCGCGCCGAACCGGTCATGGTCGACAGCCGGAACGACCTGGCCCTGCTGCGCGTGCAGGACGTCGTCCTGAACCCGGTGCGCTTCGCCGGCGGGCAGGGTTGCTCGCTGGGCGACTCGGTGGTGGCGGTCGGTTACCCCATGGCCGGGCTCGCGGGCGCTGGTGCCCACGTCACCCAGGGTGGTGTATCGGGCCTGTTCGGCCTGCACAACGATTCGAGCCTGCTGCAATTCACCGCCGCCATCCAGCCCGGCTCCAGCGGTAGCCCGCTGTTCGATGCGGCCGGCGAGGTGGTCGGCATGGTCACTTCTTCGCTGCCTGATGCCCAGAACATGAACTTCGCCGTCAAGGGCGGCCTGCTGCTGGCGTTTCTGCAGGCCTGCCACCTGGAGGCGGACCAGGGCGGGGAACGCACCACGTTGAGTGCCAGCGACATCGCCCGACGGGCACAACCCGCGCTATGGAAGATTGAAGCGCGCAACTGACCGGCCACGGGGCTTGTCGCGCAGTACGCAGTACCGAACCACTACCATTGCACACAGGGAAACAGTCATGGAATTTCACGGAGCGACCTCAGCGTCGACCACACTCAGCGCGACACTGGTGCGCGGGTGCCTTCAGGTTGATGTGGCCGCCTCATCCATCGCCCCTGAGAGCCTGTTCGGCTTTGCCGAACGGCGCAACCCCAAGCGCGCCTTCCTGTTCGTGTCCCGGGTGCTGGGCAAGCATATTCCGGTGAAACCCTCGGTGATGCAGGCCAGCTATGACAGCCTGGCGGCGCAACTGCCGGCCTACCTGCCAGGGCCCGTGCTGGTGGTGGGCATGGCCGAGACCGCCGTCGGCCTGGGTGCCGGCGTGCACCGGGCCTACAGCCGCACCCGGGACGATGCCTTGTACATCGTCAGCACCCGGCACCCGGTCGGCACGTCGATGTTTGCCCGCTTCGAAGAGGAACATAGCCACGCCAATGCCCACCTGATTCACCTGCCAGTGGACCCGGCCCTGCGCGCCATGATGCTCGGGGCCCGTTCGCTGGTGATGGTCGACGACGAAGCGTCCACGGGCAAGACCTTCATCAACCTGCACCGAGCCCTCATCGACGCCGGCCTCCACCAGGTGGAGCGGGTGGTGACCTGCGTGCTGACCGACTGGTCCGCCGGGGCCGTGTCCACCAGCATTGGCCAGCATGCCCACCAGGTGTCGCTGTTGCAGGGGGCCTACCGCTTTACCGAAGACCCGGCGGCCTTGCTGCCCGAGATGCCCGAGACCGGCACCGTGGAAGTCGGCGAGTGGCCCATCGACCCGCGGAACGACTGGGGGCGGCTCGGCGTTCGCGCCGTGGCCGACACCCTGGCGCCCAACCTGCAGGTGCAGCCCGGTGAGCGCATCATCGTCATTGGCACGGGCGAATTCGTGTGGAAACCGTTCCTGCTCGCCGAGCGCCTGGAGCGCGCCGGGGCGCAGGTGCATTTCAGCTCGACCACGCGGTCGCCCATCGCCATCGGGCACGCCATCGACCACGCCTTGTCGTTCTCGGACAACTACGGGCTGGGCATCGTCAATTTCCTCTACAACGTTGCGCCTGGCCAGTTCGACCGGGTGCTCATCTGCAGCGAAACGCCCGCGCTCGCGGTACCGGCCGCGCTGGTCGAAGCCTTGAACGCCGAGGTGATCGTCGATGGTCAATAAGCGTCCACTGGCGTTGGTCGACCTGGACGACACGCTGTTCCAGACCGCGCGCAAGATGCCCGAAGGTAGCGTGCGATACCCGGCTTCCTATGACACCCACGGGGCTGTCAGCGGCTACATGAGCAACGTGCAGAACAGCTTCGTCCAGTGGCTGCTGGCGACCACCGACGTGGTCCCGGTCACCGCGCGCAGCGCCGAAGCGTTTCGCCGGGTGCGGCTGGGGTTCAGCCAGGGCGCGGTGTGCTCCCATGGCGCCGTCATTCTCGACCCGGACGGCGCCGTGAATGCCGACTGGCAGGCCCTCATGGGCGAGCGCTTGAGCGCCTTCCAGCAGCGCCTGCCAACCTTGTGTGCCAGCGCGTTGCAAGTGGGCGATGCGCTGAGCATTTCGTTGCGCGGGTGGGTGGTGGAAGAGGCAGGGCAACAGCATTACGTGGTCATCAAGCACAACAGCGGCACCGATGCCGACCTGCCGCGCGTCGCCGAGCACCTGCGCCAGCGGGGGCTGATCGACGGCATGCATGTGCACCTCAACGGCAACAACCTGGCGCTGCTGCCCGACGGCCTGGGCAAGCGTGTGGCGGTCGAGCACCTGCTGGCACGCGACCGGGCGTTGCATGGCGAGCGTCCTGTGCTGGGCTTTGGCGACAGCATCACCGACCTCGGCTTCATGGACCTGTGCAGCTATTGGGCCACGCCTGCGCGCAGCCAACTGGCCAACCTGGTGGAGGGCGCCGTGCATGGATAGCCCATTGCCGGGTTACACCACCGTGGGCAGCGGCAGCTACCGGCCCACCGACGTGCATTTTTTGCTGCAGCCAGTGGCCATGGACATGACCGATGTTCTGGAGAAGGAGCGCCTGATCCAGAGCCGGCAGAAGCATTATTCGGAGATGATCAGCGAAGAGTCGGCACCGTCGGCGCTGCACATGGCGCTCTATGAGCAGGCCATGGCCCAGAACGGCGCGCGCATGGCCGATGATGTCCAGGCGCTGGCCCACACACTGGCCGAGCAATATCGCGGGCCGAGCATCGCCCTGGTCTCGTTCGTGCGTGCCGGCGTGCCGCTGGGGGTACTGCTGCGCCATGCCCTGGTGGAACGGGGACGCGATGCCCACCACTACGGCATCAGCATCGTGCGCGACCGGGGTATCGACACGGTGGCACTGGAGGCCATCATCGCTCGCCATGGGGCCGCCAACATCGTCTTTGTCGACGGCTGGACCGGCAAGGGCGCCATCGCCGGTGAAATCGCGCGCAGCCTGGGCGACGACCCCCGCTTTCCCCTCGGGCCACGCCTGGTGGTGCTGGCCGACCCGTGCGGCCGTGCCTGGCTGGCGGCCTCGGCGCAGGACTGGTTGATTCCGTCCGGTATCCTGGGCGCCACCGTGTCTGGCCTGGTGTCGCGCTCGATCTGGCCCGCCTCGGGTGGCTTGCATGGTTGCGTGGTGTACGACCACCTGGCCGGGCACGATGTCACCCAGGGCTTCATCGAGCGCATCCAGGCCGCGCGCCCGCGCCTGGACACCCCGGCCGCCTCGCCGTGGACAGCGGCTCAGGCCCTTGCACTGCAGGCCGAGGCCGTCGACGTGGTCACCCGCCTGGCCACGCGGTTCCAGATCAGCAACCTGAACCGGATAAAACCCGGCATCGCCGAGGCCACGCGCGCGGTGCTGCGGCGGGTGCCGTACCGGGTGCTGGTGCGCGAGCGCGACGATGCCGACATTCAACTGTTGCTGCACCTGACGGAACGCGCCGGCATCGAAGTGGAAGAGGCGGGCGCTGAACTGGGGCCTTACCGGGCGGTGACCATCATTCGGAGCGTAAGCTGATGAGTCGTATCTCCCCTCATGCGCTGGGCGCCACGCTCTACATGCCCGCCACCCGCGACGACATCCTCGACGTGGTGCTGGGCCGCAAGCTGCCTGAATTGCGCTCGGTGGTCATCTGCCTGGAGGACGCCGTCGCGTGCCTGGACGTCGAGACTGCCCTGGCCAACCTGCGGCAATTGCTGCTGCGCATCGAGGCCCACGGCGGCCGGCCGGCCAACGGGCCGCTGGTGTTCGTGCGCCCGCGGGACGTGACCATGGCGGCGCGGCTCAACGAATGGCCCCGCATGGCCCTGATCGACGGCTTCGTGGTACCCAAGCTGACGCTGGGCACGTTGCCGGCCTGGGCCCGTGCCGTTTCCAACCCGGCGCTGGCACTGATGCCTACCCTGGAAACCCGCGAGGTGTTCAGCCCCAACGCCATGGTCGAACTGGGCGAGGCCATGCGCCAGACACTGGGGGAGCAGGTAATCGTCGTGCGTATCGGCGGCAATGACCTGATGGGTTGCCTGGGCTTGCGCCGCGACCCCGAGCGTACCCTCTACCAGACGCCCATGGGCTACGTCATTCCGATGCTGGCCGGCATTCTCGGGGCCCAGGGGTTTGCCCTGACCGCACCGGTGTTCGAGCTGATGTCCGCGCCGCGGTTGCTGGCCGAGGAACTGGCCCTGGACATCGCGCACGGCCTGGTCGGCAAGACCGCCATCCACCCCGCGCAGGTCAGCGTTATCCAGGACGCGTTGCGGGTCAGTCTCGAAGACCTCAATGGTGCCCGGTTGATCCTGAGCGAGGCGGCGCCCGCCGTGTTTCGGCATAACGATGCCATGTGCGAACCCGCCACTCATTTCAACTGGGCCACGCGGATTGTCGAACGCGCCCAGTGGCATGGCGTCAAACAGGGTGACGCCACATCCATTGAGCCAGTACGCCTGGCAGAGGTAAGTCGATGACACAGGACATGCTGGAAGCCGGCCCCGCGGGGGCCAAGGTGCTGTCAGTGTTTGACTTTGACGGCACGCTGACCCGGCACGACAGCTTCGTGCCTTTTCTGAAATTCGCTTTTGGCAACCGCGCCTTTACCTGGCGCATGGTGCGCATGCTGCCCTCGGCGGTGCGTTACCTGGGCAAAGGCCTGAGCCGCGATGAACTGAAGGCCACGTTGATTGCGTCGTTTCTCACCGATGTAGAGGTCAGTTGGCTGGAACAGAAGGCCGGGCAGTTCCGCGCCCACTTCTGGGGGCGCCTGATGCGCCCGGCCGGCGTCGCCGCGGTGGCGGCCGAGCGGGCGTCCGGTGCGCAGGTGACGTTGTGCTCGGCTTCGCCGAGCCTGGTGCTCAAGCCCTTTGCCGAGCACCTGGGCATCCGCCTGATCGCCACGGAGCTGGAAGTTGCCAACGGCCGGCTGACCGGCCGTATCAGTGGCAGCAACTGCCGGTGCGAAACCAAGGTGCTGCGCCTGGAAGCGGTGTACGGCCCACTGTCGCAGTACCGCCTGCGCGCCTGGGGTGACACCCGTGGCGACCACGAGTTGCTGGCCGCCGCCCAGGACGCCCATTGGCGCCATTTTCACCCTGCCTGGCAACGGGGTCGGTTTCGTATCGAGACCATCGGCAGCCAGGTCAAGCGGGCCACCCCCGAAGACTCTTCACGAAAAAACGGGCCTGGCTCCGGCCAAGGCCCTGATGACCAACAAGGAGCGTAACCATGGCACTGACGTTAGCCAAGAATCAGTCGATTTCACTGGAGAAAACCGCTGGAGGCGGGTTGAGCAAGATCACCCTCGGGCTGGGTTGGGACCCCGAGAAGACCGGCTTTTTCGGCAAGCTGATGGGCAACAGCGGTGATATCGACCTGGATGCTTCCTGCATCCTGTTCGATGAGGGGTTCAAGCCCGTGGACCTGGTCTGGTTTCGCCAGTTGAAGTCGCGGGATGGCTCGATTCAGCACTCGGGTGACAACCGCACCGGTGAAGGCGACGGCGACGACGAGTCCATCGCCGTCGACCTGGGCCGCCTGCCGGCAACCGTGAAACACCTGGTGTTCACCGTCAATTCGTTCACCGGGCAGACCTTCCAGAAAGTCGAGAACGCCTACTGCCGTATCGTCGACAGCGGCGCCAACAAGGAGCTGGCGCGTTTCAACCTGTCCGAGAAGGGCGGCCATACCGGTATCGTCATGGCCAGCCTCACCCGTGGCCCGGCCGGCTGGGACTTCAAGGCCATCGGCAAGACCACCAATGGCCGTACTGCCGATGACCTGGTGAACCTGGCGGTCGAGGCGGTGCGCGCATGACCGTGCTGGTACCGGGTGGCAATGCGCCGGTCGCCACCGGCTCGCTTCGCGTGGACATCCATTACGGCACCATCGCCGGCGCCGATATCGATGTATCCGCCTTCGCCCTGACCGCCCAGGGCAAGGTGCGCGGCGATCAGGACATGTGCTTCTACGGCCAGCCCAACGTGCTGGGCGGTGCGCTTCAGCTCACGGATGCCTCGCCTGGGCGCGCGGCGTTCACCCTGGACCTGGGGCGCCTGGACGCGGGCGTCGAGAAAGTGGCGCTGACTGCTACCATCCACGAGAACAAGGCCAGCTTCGAGCGTGTCTCGACCTTGTCGCTGCACGTGGCGGGCGGTATCGAAGCGCAGATCCCGACTGCCGGGATGAAGGAAACCGCGCTGATCCTCGGCGAGTTCTACCTGCGCCAGGGCGCCTGGAAATTTCGCTGCGTGGGTCAAGGCTTTGCTGGCGGCCTGGCGCCGCTGGCCACCCATTTCGGGGTCGAGATCGCGGCTGCTCCCACGCCTGCCGCTGCCCCGGCGGCACCCCCGGCGGCGCCAGCCCCGGCGCCGGCGCCGAAGATCAGCCTGAGCAAGGTCACCCTGGACAAGACGCGCTCATCCATCAGCCTGGAGAAGACAGCGGCCGGCTTCGGCGAGATCCGCGTCAACCTCAACTGGAACAAGGGCAAGTCCGGCGGCCTGTTTTCGCGCAGCCAGGCCATCGACCTGGACGTGGGCTGCCTGTTCGAACTGCAGGACGGCTACAAGGGTGCCGTCCAGGCCTTGGGCAATGCCTTCGGCGACCTGCAGGACGAGCCCTACATCCAGCTGATGGGCGATGACCGCACCGGCTCCGTGGCCGGTGGCGAATGGCTGCACATCAACGGCAAGAAGTGGAGCGAGATCCGCCGCATTCTGGTGTACGCGTTCATCTACGACGGCGCGCCGAACTGGAAGGAAACCGACGGCGTGGTAACCATCCACGTACCGGGCCAACCGGAGATCGAAGTGCGCCTGAACGAGGAGGGCGGGCGGCTGGGCATGTGTGCCATCGCCCTGCTGGAGAACGACAACGGTGCGGTCAAGGTGACCCGCCGGGTGGATTTCCACAAGGGCCACGAACCCATGGACAAGGCATACGGCTGGGGCATGCGCTGGAGCGCGGGCTCCAAATAACACCCTGAATTCGCGGGGCAGTTTGCCCCGCCTGCGAGGACTGCACCATGCTGGAATGGCTGAAAACGAACGCGGCGAAAGCCCGTGAAACACTGACCACCGAGGTGGCGAAGTTCAAGAACCGCAGCTTCATGGATGCCACGGCATCGGCCTGCGCCATGATCGCGGCGGCGGACGGCGAGGTTTCCTCTGCCGAGAAGATGAAGATGGCCGGGTTCATCAAGAACTCGCCGGAGCTCAAGGTGTTCGACCTGACGGACGTGATCAAGTCGTTCAACGACGCGGTGGGCAAGTTCGAGTTCGACTACCAGATCGGCCAGGCCGAGGCGCTGAAAGTGATCAACAAGATCAAGGGCAACGACGGCGCCTCACGCCTGCTGGTGCGGGTGGCCTGTGCGATCGGCGCTTCGGACGGCAACTTCGACGACAAGGAAAAGGCAGCCTGCCGCCTGATCTGCCTGGAGCTGGGCCTGAACCCCGCTGATTTCGAACTGTAAGGTATTTGAACGTGGACACTCACATCGGTTTTCCCCCGCTGACCATGGCGGTTTTCGCCGGGATGGCCATCGGCGCCATGCTGCTGGACATGCTCACCCACCGTGGCGACAAGCCGGTTTCGCTGGCCAAGGCCTCGGTCTGGTCGCTGTTCTGGATCGCCCTGTCGCTGGCCTTCGCCGGTTTCCTGTACGTGCAGCACGGCCCGGAAGTGGCCAGCCTGTTCGTCACTGGCTATGCCTTGGAAAAAGTCCTGAGCGTGGACAACCTGTTTGTCTTCATGGCGATCTTCGCCTGGTTCAAGGTGCCGGACGGCCTGCGTCACCGGGTGCTGTACTGGGGCATCATCGGCGCCATCGTGTTCCGGGGCATCTTCGTGGCCATCGGCACCGGGCTGCTGGCCTTCGGCCCGTGGGTCGAGGTTGTGTTCGCCGTCATCGTGGCCTGGACTGCCATCATGATGCTCAAGGGCGGCGGCGATGACGAGGAGGAAGAGGACTACTCCAGCCACCTGGCCTACCGCTTTGCCTCCAAACTTTTTCCCGTGTGGCCCAAGCTGTACGGCAACCAGTTCTTCGTCAGTCGCAAGACCCTGGAGCGCGAAATCGGCAAGCCCGAGCACGCGGGCCTGAGCCTGGCGGCCAAGGGCGCGATCTTTGCCACGCCGCTGTTCCTGTGCCTGGTGGTAGCCGAGGTGTCCGACGTGCTGTTCGCGTTCGACTCGGTGCCGGCGGTGATCGCCGTCAGCCGCGAACCGCTGATCGTGTACTCGGCCATGCTCTTCGCCATCCTGGGCCTGCGCACCATGTATTTCGTGCTCGAAGCCTTGAAGCGTTACCTGGTGCACCTGGAAAAGGCGGTGATCGCGCTGTTGTTCTTCATCGCGGCCAAGCTGGCGCTCAACGCCACCGACCACCTGTTCCAGCACGGCTACAGCATCAGTGCCAATACCAGCCTGCTCATCGTGATGGTAGTACTGGTGATCGGCATCCTGGCCAGCGTCATTTTCCCGGGCAAGGACGACGGTCAAACCGAGCCCAATTGATTCCCTCATCGGCAAAACAAGGAGTTGTAACATGGCATTGTCTCTTCAGAAGGGCGGTAACCTTTCCCTGTCCAAAACCGACCCGTCGCTGACCAAATTGCTGGTCGGCCTGGGCTGGGACCCACGCGCCACCGATGGCACCGAATTCGACCTGGACGCCAGTGCGTTCCTGCTGAGCAGCACCGGCAAGGTTCGCGGTGAAGCCGATTTCATTTTCTACAACCAGCTCAAAAGCCAGGACGGTTCCATCGAACACACCGGTGACAACCGCACCGGCGCCGGTGATGGCGACGACGAAGTGCTGAAGATCGACCTCAGCCGCGTACCGGCCGACATCGACAAAGTGGTGTTCACCGTGACCATCCACGACGCCGAAGCGCGCAAGCAGAACTTTGGCCAGGTGGGCGGTGCGTTCATTCGCGTCGTCAACGAAGTCACCAACGCCGAAGTGGTCCGCTACGACCTGGCGGAAGATGCGTCCACTGAAACCGCGATGATCTTCGCCGAGCTGTATCGCAACAACGGCGAGTGGAAGTTCCGCGCCATCGGCCAGGGTTATGCTGGCGGCCTGAAGGCCGTGGCCAACTCCTTCGGCTTGAACTTCTAATTACCCGCAACCACAAGGAATCAGACCATGGCTGTAAGTTTGTCCAAAGGCTCCAACGTCTCGCTGTCCAAGGAGGCCCCGGGCCTCAGCGAAGTGACCGTGGGCCTGGGCTGGGATGCTCGCGTCACCGATGGCCAGGAATTCGACCTGGACGCCTCGGTGTTCGTGGTAGGTGAAAACGGCAAGGTCCTGGACGATGCCAGTTTCATCTTCTACAACAACAAGAAGTCCGTTGATGGCTCCATCGAACACCTGGGCGACAACCGTTCGGGCGCCGGTGAGGGTGATGACGAACAAGTGGTGGTCAAGCTCACCGGCCTGGCCGCCGCGGTGAAGAAGTTGGTGTTCGCGGTGACCATCCACGATGCGGAAGCGCGCAAGCAAAGCTTTGGCCAGGTTGGCAACGCTTACATTCGTGTGGTCAACAAGGCGGACGGCAAGGAACTGGCCCGTTATGACTTGTCCGAAGACGCCTCCACCGAAACCGCGATGATTTTCGGTGAGGTGTACCGCAACGGCGACGAGTTCAAGTTCAAGGCCATCGGCCAGGGTTTCGCCGGCGGCCTCAAGCCATTGGCTGAAGCCCATGGCGTTAGCATCGGCTGATACCCCCCAGCGCTGACAAGAAACCCTGCCTTCGCGCAGGGTTTTTTGTGTTGCCCGTGTGGCAGCTCGACGCGGCTACAGCCTGTCGCGGCCGCCAGGCAGGGCACAAGACAGTCAGCCGAGAATGCCTTTCCCTCTGGCCTCCTTGAGCCAGCTGGGAAACTCGTTCATCAACTTGTCGTACAGCGCCTCTTCACTCACATCATGCAGGTCGTCCAGGGCGAAGAACCCGCAGTTGTCGACCACCCGGCCGGGCAATGTGTCGAGCTTTTCCAGAATGCCGTAACTGGAGCCGCCCAGGCCCACGAACTGCCAGAACACCGGGTAGCGTGCCGCCTCGACGATCAGTTGGGTGATGGCCTTGTTTTCATGCACGCCACCGTCACTGATGAACATCACGTAGACCGGCGTCAGATCCCCGGAGCGTTTGTAATAGTCGATCACCTGGCGAATGACCTTGGGCTCGTCGTTCACCCGGGCCCCCAGGTTCCAGCGTTTCCAGCCACCTTCCACGGTGTTCACGTAGTCCTTGTGGTTGGCCAGTGATACCGCTGGCAGTTGCTGCGGCTTGGCCGCGAACCCCCAGCAGTCCAGTTCGCCGTCATCATCGAAGTGCACGGCCAGCGGCACCAGGCGGTTCACCACTTCCTGGACCCGGCCCTTGTTGTATTGGCCGTTCATCGAGCCTGAGACGTCCAGCACCAGCGCTACCCGGGCCGTGACGTTGGCCAGGTTGTTCTTTTCCAGGCTCAGTTGGGCTTTCTTGGCCAGGCTGAGCAAGTGCGGCGCGGCGTCGGCGATTTTCTTCTCAAGGGAAATTCGGGCGGGTGCCACCGGTTGTTCCAGGACTTCGCCGCCGAAATGGCGCACCAGTGCGTCCAGGCCGTCGTTGAAGCCCTGCAGGTTGGCCTGCAGGCGCCAGGCGCCGTCCTTGCGGTACAGGTCGGCAACCATGATGGCCTTCTCGCTGGCAAAGTCCCGGCCCTGAAACTCGCACGTCGCCGCAATGGCGCCATTGGCTGCCTGAACCGCAAAAGCGCTGGGCGCCAGGTCGCGCATGGCGCCGTTGCCGTCGATGGCGGCCGTGAACACCAGGCGCTCGATGGTCGCCGGCAGGGTCGCCAGGTTCAGGCTGAACGCACCTTCGTGAGCGAGCCGAACACTGGCGCAGGGCGTGGCAGGCTGGTTGAAGAAGACCATGTAGCGGTCATCCGACAGCTTGCCGGCGGCATCGATGCCAAAGCACGCGTAGTCGATGACATGGGGGGACTTGAGGGTGAGGGACAGGGTGAGCTGGTCACCCTGGAGGATACTTGACAGTGGCAGTCGTTGCCCTTGCGTAAGCTGCATGGCGCTTCCCTGTGTTGGCGTGAAAAGTATCGCCAATCATACAGGCTCGGCCCGCTGGTGTGGCCTTCAGTCAGCCTGTTCATCCTTGACTTTTTGCGCCACGTCGGCCGCAGCGGTGGCGGTGATGGTGCCGACGCTGGGCACTGTGTGGGTCACGGTGGTGGTTACTGTCGTCGTGATGTTGCGGGTATAGGCGTCGATGCGCATGCCATTGCGCATGTGGCCGGATACGGTCTGCGGGGTGATCAGGGTGCGGGTCAGGCTCGAGCCGACGGTGCGGAACAGGTTGCCAAGCGCCGAAACGATCGACACCACGGTTAGCACGCAGAAGGGAATGGCCAGGAACATGATCGACAATTTGAACCAGGCCAGTTCCGGCTCCAGGTGGTCAAGGGTGCGGCAATACAGAACGGCAACCGCGAGGTAGGCGAACGCCAGGCCGGCAATGGCCAGCGGGGTGTGGATATCGAACATTACCCGGGCGCACAGCAGGGCATAAATGACGATGCTGACCAGCGCATCGGGTACCAGGCTCTTCAGCCCGTCCACGGCGCGCGCGATGTTGTAGATCAGAAACCCGATGATGGCGATCCAGCCCAGCACCGGAATCATGCCCAGCGCCATGACCAGCAGCGACAGCAAAAAGCCGCGGATGATGTCGTGGTGCAGGTTGTGTTTGAACAGGTAATACAGAAAGTACGGGCCTGCGAACAGCACGACAATGCTTATCGAGATGGCAACGGCTTCCGGGGGCAGGAAGAAGCTGAGGCAGCCAATCAGGATCATGAAGGCGAGGCAGGGAATACCGGCGTGTGACATGGAGATCTTCCGTGGGGGTGGAACGAATGAAGCAGGCAGGGGTATTGCCGCCCTTGCCTGTCAGGTCAGTAGAGGAGTGGTGTCGAACTCGAGGCAGTCGGCCAGCGAGGTGAACATCGGCCGCCGGCACAACCAGGCCGTCAGGGCCGTGTACGCCAGTGTCAGGCCGGTGATCTGGGCGCGGGTGGCCCGTTTCTCGCGACGGTTGCGTGCGTCGGCCCGGGCCTGGGATTCGCCTTGGCGGCGGGTGTTGACGAACAACGAGGCGATCAGCAAGCCGATCAGCACGTAGAACACCGAGATGAACGTCAGTTTTGTCACGATGACCATGACGGTGTTCAAGGCGCCGCGGTTGCTGCGTATCGAGGCATAGACCGCGTACAGGATTGCCAGGGCGAAACCCGTCACGCCGGCGCTGTACACCAGTACGGCGGGCAACTCCAGCCATCGACACAGCGCACCGATGATCACGCCGGCAGCCGGCAGCAGGTTGGTGATGGCGGCGTCCGTGTAGTCGGTGTAGAGGGTGGCCACCTGGGCGTGGTGGCGCCGCAGGGTGACCGCCGTGATGCCGGCCCCGATCAGTAGCGTGTACTTCCAGCCGGGACCACCGAAGAACCATTGCCACAGCGTTTGCGCGGCAGCGGGTTGAGCAGCCGGGGCAGGAGCCTGGTAGCGCGGCTGAAGGGGGGCGGCGGGCGCCACAGCGTGCGGCTGAGGCTGTTGCTCAGCCGCCGCCCGGGCCTGCTCGGCGCGCTGCGCTGCCAAGGCATCTTGCGCCTGGCGTTGCGCTTCACGCTGCTGGGCCTGAACCCGCTGCTCAGCGTCATAGGCCTTGGCCTGCTCATCCGCGGCGTAGTGGTCAAGCACCTGAATACGCGCGCCCAGCGCCTTGTCCAGGCACTGCTGAGTGGTGCATTGGTCACGCTGGGCCAGCCACTCACGCTGGGACTGGCGTAGCGCCTGCGGATCGGCGGCAGCGGTCAGGGCCTTCTTGTAGGACGTGGCGAGCACGTTGTCCACTGTGGACAGATAACCATCGGCGCAGATGGATTTTTCCGCGAAGGAACTGGCCTTCGAACAATCGAAGCTGGCAGCCATGCCATTGCCAGCCAGAAGCGCCAGCAGCAGTGCGGTGGTGTGGCGGAGCGTCATCCTGTAGTCCCTTATCCTGGTAAATGCCGAGTCCTGTGCAAAGGCAGAGCCTGTATCGGCGGTGCGCGTGAATTCCTTAGTGGCTTTTCGCTATGGCCGATCTAGGTTCCAGTCTGCGTGTCCTCGGCAGCGCTGCGGCAATGTGAGCTCGATTTCCACTCGGCGATCGATAGCCAGGCATTGGCGCCATGCGGCGCTGTTGCCCCACCAACACTTGATCGGCAGTTTGCCGCTTTCCGCCCTCGCCAACCCCCGCCAAAGCCCTTTGAACCGGGCCTTTCAACCCGGCACGGCTTGTGCAATCCCCTAGGCCAGAACCATTCGCCGAGGGACGCCCGTGCATCCAACCTTCAAGACTTTCACCCTGGCCGCGCTGTGTGTGGCGCTGGCGGCGTGCGACCGCAGTACCCAAGTGGCACAGCGCAGCACCACGCCCGTCAGCGGCGGCACGCTGGTCTATGCCACCGACCGCGAGCCCACCTGCCTGGACCCCCACGTGTCCGGCGACATGCCCCAGGTATTCGTGGGGCAGCAGTACCTGGACTCGTTGGTGTCCATGGACGAAAACGGCAAGATCGGCCCTTGGCTGGCCAAAAGCTGGGAGGTCTCCGCCGACGGAACCACCTATACCTTTCACTTGCGCGATGACGTGCATTTCACCGATGGCACGCCGTTCAACGCCGCCGCCGTGAAGGCCAACCTCGACCACATGGCCAACCCCAAGACCCAGTCCAGTACGGCCGGTGGCTATATCCGCCAGTACGTCAGCACGGACGTGGTGGATGAGCACACCGCCGTGGTGCACCTGTCCTCACCCTATGCCGCGTTCCTTGAAGTACTGGCGCAAGGGTTTCTGGGTATCGAGTCGCCCACCGCGCTGTTGCGCTCGCGGGACGAAAATTGCCAGTCGCCGGTGGGTTCGGGGCCGTTCAAGGTGGTCAAGTGGGACCGCCAGAGCCAGGTTGAGCTGGTGCGCAACCCCGATTACAACTGGGCGCCGCCCACGGCCCATCATCAAGGGCCAGCCTATCTGGACCGGGTGGTGTGGAAGTTCATCCCCGAACCATCGGTACGCTTCGCTTCGCTGCAGGCCGGTGAGGTGGACGTGATCGAGGCACTGCCGCCCGAGTCCCACGCAGCGGCCCGGCATAACCCGGACCTGAGCCTGATGATTGCCCTGCGGCCCGGCAACCCCACCAACGGCACCCTCAACACCCGCCGGGTGCCCTTCAACGACGTGAAGGTGCGCGAGGCCTTTGTGCGCAGCGCCGATGTGGAGGGCGCGCTCAAGAGCGTGTACTTCGGCGAGTTTCCGCGGGCCGGGGCGCCGTTGAGTTCAGCCACGCGGTTTCACAGCGCTGACTTCGAGCACGCGCAGGACTATGACCCGGCCCGGGCCAACCACCTGTTGGATGAGGCCGGCTGGACGCGGCGCGACGCCCAGGGTTACCGCACCAGGGACGGCCAGCGCCTGCAGGTGCATGTGATCATGAGCAATGAGACCCCGCCCTCGGAGCAGACCCTGTGGGAACAAGTGCAAGCCACCACCCGCGCCGTGGGCTTCGAGGTGTTGATCGACCAGATGAGCGCGGTGCAGGCCACCGACCACCAGGCCAAATGGGACTACGACGTCATTCCCGAGTACTGGAACACCAACACCGCCGACGTGCTGCGCATCATCTTCAGCTCGCAGTTCCTGCAACCGGCGGGTGTGGGCGGGTACCACCAGAACACCGCAGGCTTTGACGACAAGACGTTCGACCAGACGCTGGAGGGCGCCCTGGCCACCCAAGACCCGCAACAGCGCCAGGCCCTGTATTACCAGGCACAGGCGATCGCCAGCCGCAACTACCTGCAACTGACCACCTACCCGCAAAGCACGCGCCTGGGCATCTACAAGACCACCCAGGGCGTGCGCATCGAGCCCTCCCTGGCCGTGACCTACCTCTATGACGCATGGGTGAACAAATGAATGCCATCGTGACGCTGGAAAACCCGCGCCGTCAGCGCTTGGCCCACCTGGGCCGGCGTGCGCTGCTGCGGCTGGGCGGTGCCGTGCTGGTGCTGTGGGCCGTGGCCACCCTGACGTTCTTTGCCCTGCGGCTGATGCCAGGTGACCCGGTGCTGGCCATCCTGGGCGGCCCCAGCGGCAACCCGACCCCGGAGACCATCGCCGAAGCCACCCGCGAGTTCGGGTTGGACAAGCCGCTGGCCGTGCAATACGGCCTGTACCTGGCCAAGCTGGTGCAGGGTGACCTGGGTGTCTCCTATTCGCGCCACCAGCCGGTGACCCAGGTGCTGGCCGAGCAGAGCGGGGCGACCCTGGAGCTGGTCGTGGTCGCCCTGTTGCTGGCCTGGGCGCTGGTGCTCGCCTGGACCCTGGTGACCGCTGGCCGGCGGGGCTGGCTGAGCCAGTTGGGCTCGCTGGTGGAAACGGTGTCGGCGGCACTGCCGCAGTTCTGGCTGGCGATCATGTTGCTGGCGGTGTTCGCCTTTGGCCTGCGCTGGTTTCCGCCGGCGGGCAGTGACGGTATCGCCACCCTGGTGTTGCCGGCGCTGGCGCTGGCCCTGCCATTGGCCGGTTTCATCGGCCAGGTGACCCGCGAATCCCTGGAATTGACCCTGGAGCAGCCCTTCGTGCTGACTGCCCGTACCCGTGGCCTCAGTGACCTGGCGGTGCGTTTCCGGCACGCCCTGCGCCATGCGGTGCTACCGGGGGTGTCACTGTCGGGCTGGGCCATCGGCGCGCTGATCAGCGGCGCCGTCGTGGTGGAAGTGATCTTTTCCCGCAAGGGCCTGGGGCGCCAGCTGTACCAGGCGGTGCAGGCCCAGGACCTGCCCCTGACCATCGGCATCAGCCTGGTGGTGGCGGCCGGCTATGTGCTGGCCAACATTCTCATCGACCTGCTGTATGAGTGGATCGACCCACGCCTGGCGGAGCAACGCCCATGAGCCAACTGATTCTCGAAGCCCCCGCGCTGGACCTGGCCCGGCCCCGTTTCACCCCGCGCTGGGGCACCTTGCTGGCAGGCCTGTTCCTGGCCTGGCTGGTGGCCGCGGCACTGGCCCCGGGCCTGTTCAGCCACAGCGATCCGCTGGCCATCGTGCCGCGGGACGCGTTTCAGGCGCCTGGCTGGGCGCACTGGTTCGGTACTGACCAATCGGGCCGCGACATCTATGCACGCATCGTCTTCGGTGCCCGCCAGTCGCTGCTGATCGGCATTGCCGCCACAGCGCTGGCCATGGCCGTGGCCATCAGCCTGGGGCTGCTCGGCGGGCTGTTGGGCGGCGCGACCGACCGCGCCATCGGCTGGCTGCTGGAAGTGCTGTTCGCCTTTCCCAGCCTGGTACTGGCCCTGCTGTTCGTGGCGGTATTTGGCAGCGGTATCGGGCCGTTGATCATCGCTACCGGCATCGGCGGCGCGCCGGGCTACGCACGCATGGTCCGCGGCCAGGTACTGAGTGTGCGCAATGCCGGTTATATCGAGGCGGCCCGCGCCTTGGGCCACCGCCCAGCGCGGATCATCCTGCGCCAGTTGCTGCCCAACGCCCTGCGCCCGCTGGTGGTGACCATGACCATGGGCGTGGGCCAAGCCATCGTCTGGGCTTCGGCCCTGAGTTTCCTGGGCCTGGGTGCCAAGCCGCCCGCACCCGAGTGGGGGACCATGCTGTCCATGGGCCGCGACTTCGTGGTCAACGCCCCCTGGCTGACCTTCGTGCCCGGGCTGTTCATCGTCTTGACCACCTTGTCCACCACCGTGGTGGGCCGTTACCTGCAACAACGCCTGGAGGGCCGCCTGTCATGAGCCAGAAGACATTGACTGTCGAGGGGCTGTCCATCCGTTTCGGTGACCACAGCGTGGTGCGCGATGTGAGTTTCACCCTGGCACCGGGCAAGACCCTGGCGCTGGTGGGCGAGTCCGGCTCGGGCAAGAGCGTGACCGCGCGCAGCCTGATCGGCCTGGCCGGTGCCGGCGCGCAGATCAGCGCACGCACCCTGCGCTACGGGGATCATGACTTGCTGGCCTTGAGCGAACGCCACTGGCGACGCCTGCGTGGGCGCGACATTGGCTTCGTGCTGCAGGACGCCCTGGTGTCCCTGGACCCGTTGCGCCCGGTGGGCAAGGAGATCCTCGAAGTCCTGAGCACCCATCAGTGGGGCACCGCGGCCAGCCGCCAGGCGCGGGTGCAGGAGCTGCTGACGCGGGTGGGTGTACCAGAGCCGCAGTTGCGCGCCCGTCAGCGCCCCGACCAACTGTCCGGTGGCCTGCGCCAGCGCGCGCTGATTGCCAGCGCCCTGGCCCTGGACCCCAGCCTGGTGATTGCCGACGAACCCACCACTGCGCTGGACGCCACGGTGCAAGCGCAGATACTGGAAGTGCTGCAGGGCATCAAGGCCCGGGGTGCGTCACTGGTCATCATCAGCCACGACTTGGCGGTGGTCGCGCAATTGGCCGATGACGTGCTGGTGCTGCGCCATGGCGAGGTGGTGGAGCAGGGGCCCATCGATCAGGTATTGCGCACCCCCAGCCACCCGTACGCCCAGGCACTGCTGGACGCCGTGCCTGGCGAACACCAGCGTGGCACGCGACTGTCACCCGGCGGCGGCCCGGCCCCACGGGTGCGGACGCTGGCGGTGGGCGAGCCGTTGTTGCAGGCCAAGGGCCTGGGCAAGCGCTATGAGGGCCCTGACCGTCAGGTGCGCCAGGTGGTCAATGACATCAGCTTCGCCCTGCATCCCGGGCAGACCCTGGGGATAGTCGGTGAGTCCGGTTCAGGCAAGACCACGGCCGCGCGCATTGCCCTCGGCTTGCTGACCCCGGATGCCGGTACCGTGACCTTCGCCGGCCAGCCGTGGAACGGCACGGGCGAGGGGGCGGTCAGCGAGGCGCGGCGACGCTTGCTTCGGCGCGACATCAGCGTCATCTACCAAGACCCGCTGAGCTCGTTCGACCCACGCTGGAATGTCGGCCAGATCCTCGTCGATGCCCTGGACGTTGCCGGCGTGGCGGCGCACGAGCACGCGGCACGGGTCGCCCGCCTGCTCGACCAGGTGCGCCTGCCGGCTGCCCTGGCCAGCCGTCGCCCTTTGCAACTGTCCGGCGGCCAGCGGCAACGCGTTGCCATTGCCCGTGCCATCGCCAGTAACCCCAAGGTGATCGTCTGCGACGAACCGGTATCGGCGCTGGATGTGTCGGTGCAGGCCCAGGTGCTGGACTTGCTGGCCGACCTGCAGACCGAACTGGGCCTGGCCTACCTGTTCATTTCCCACGACCTGGGGGTGATCCGCCATGTCAGCGACCAGGTATTGGTGATGCGCCACGGCCAGGTGGTGGAGAGCGGCAGCGTCGACCAGGTGTTTGATCACCCGCGCCATGACTACACCCGCCGCCTGCTGGCCGCTGTGCCGCGCTTGCCCGGTGCCGGGGTGGCCTGGCAGGCACCGCCGGTGGAAGCGGAAAACCCGTTGTGGCTCTTCGATGAGTCGCGCCTATGGAAAATCGCCATTTGAATCGCCCAGGAGTCACCATGTCTGTACAGGCCTTGAAAGACCGCATTTACGCGCTGCTCCCACACATCGAAGCGGGTGCTGCTGCCCGCGAGCGCGACCGTCAGTTGCCCCATGAGGCGGTGCGTGCGCTGGCCCAGGCCGGGCTGTTCACCCTGCGCGTGCCTGAGGCTGCCGGTGGCCCGGGGGCTTCAGTGCGTGACGTGATCGAAGTGCTGCTGGCGGTAGCGAGCGTCGACTCCAACACCGCCCAGGCATTGCGTCCTGGCCTGGCCTTCCTGGAAGGCCTGCTGACCGGTGCCGAAGACGATGCCGACAGTGAGCGTGACCGCTGGTTTGCCCGTTACCTGGACGGCGCCGTGCTGGGTAACGCCGGCTGGGAAGTGGGTGGCGCCAACGGCGCCATCAGTGCGCGCATCGTGCGCCAGGGGGATCACTACCGGGTTACTGGCAGCAAGTATTACAGCACCGGCGCCCTGTACGCCGACTGGATCAGCGTGGTGGCGCTGGACGAAGACGACCAGCCCCGGTCGTTCGTGCTGCCACGCGACCGCCAGGGCCTGGTGCTGCTCGATGACTTCGACGCCATGGGCCAGCGGCTGACCGCCAGCGGCACAACGCGCCTGGACGAGGTCATCGTCTACCCGGACGAAATTCGCGCCCGCACGGTGCAGGAGGGTACCCGCACCATCGTCACCCCATTCCTGCAGTTGTTCCTGGCCACGGTGCAGGCGGGGATCGCCCGCAACGCCCTGAATGACGCCGTGCGTTTCGCTCGCGACCACGCACGGCCGATCAAGCACAGCAGCGCCAGCCGCTCGGTGGACGACCCATACGTGGAATTGAGCGTTGGCGAGATCGCGGCCCGCGCCTATGCCGCCGAAGCGGTGGTACTGCGCGCGGCCGACACCATCGACCGCGCCTGGGCGGCGGGGCAGGCTCCCGCGTTGGTGGAGCAGGCGGCGGTGGAAGTGGCCCAGGCCCAGTTCATGGCGGCAGACAGCGCATTGAAAGCGGCCGAGCGGCTGTTCGACGTGGGTGGCGCGTCCACCACCAGCCGCCAGCACAACCTCGACCGCCACTGGCGCAACGCCCGCACCGTGACCAATCACAACCCGCGCGACTGGAAGGCCGCGGCGGTGGGCGCCTGGGCACTGAAAGGCACGCCACCGCCCACCTCCGGGCTGTTCTAAGCCCCTCATGGCGCCGCGCTGGCCCCGAAGCACCGCGCCTGGCGCCCGGTCCCACAGCATTGGTCGCGCCGGCGGGGCTTGTCTGTGGGACCGGGCGAAGCTCGGGAAAAGGGCACCGCGTAACGTCAGGCTATCTGCGGGCCCAGGTTCTTCAGGTACATATGTACCAAGTCTGGCACATTTCATGATTGTCATGGAGGCCGTCGTATCCTCCGGATGTCCCGCCAAGGAAGTGCTAAACCATGCCCCAGAGCACCACAACGCCCGAAAACCCTCGCCCGCACTGGAAAATAGAACACCTGCCGGATACCCCCCTGGCCTTCGTCATGGTGTTCCTTCGGCGCTTCAAGGGCTGGTACCTGGCCATCCTGTTGCTACAGATTGGCGCGGCCGTGTGCACTATCCTGGTTCCCTGGGGGCTGGGCCAGTTGACCGGGCTGGTCAGCCGCCTGCCAGCCATTGACCAGGCTTTCGATGCGCTGCGCACCCCTTTGTTGCTGTTCGGTGCGTTGCTGGTGGTCGAAATGCTGATGATGCGTATCGGCAACGGCTGCCATATCCATGTGGTGCCCATTCAGCGCCGTGCCGTCACCCAGACGCTGTTCGCCTACCTGCAACAGCATTCCCATCGCTTCGTCAGCAGCGAGTTCGCCGGCGCCCTGGCGCATCGGGTATCGGAGGTCTCGCTGGGGGTCAACATGGCGATCGCCATCGTGCTGTTCGACCTGATCCCGGTGCTGGTCACCCTCAGCGTCTCCGTGGTGCTGTTGTACCTGGCCGCACCGGTGCTCGGCGAGTTCATGCTGGCCTGGGCGATACTGTTCATCGCCGTCAGCTACTGGCTGGCACGCCGCAGCCAGCCGCTGGCGCAGCAGTTTTCGGCAGCGCGCAGCCTGTGCAACGGCAAAGTGGTGGACGCGGTCAGCAACCTGACCAACATTCGCCTGTTCGCCCGTCACGCCTTCGAATACGACTACCTCAACAGCTTCCTCAACCGTGAGATGAAGGCCGCCTACCGCGCTTTCATCTACATGGAGAAGATCCGTTGGCTGCTCACCGGCCTGAGCGTGGTGCTCAAACTGGGGATGGTGCTGCTGGCCCTGTACCTGTGGCAAGCACAGCGCGTGGACGTGGCGGGGTTCGTGATGGCCACCAGCCTGTCATTGCTGATCGTCAACGACGTGGCCAACCTGGCCCGCCGGCTGCTGGACTTCTTCGAAGCGGCTGGCAACATCAGCAACGGGGTACGTACGCTGACCCGCCCCCACGAAGTCACGGACCGTGCCCAGGCACAACCGTTGGAGGTCAAGCGCGGGCAGATCGAATTTCGTCAGGTGACGTTTGGCTACGGCGTTGGGCAGCCCATCTTCCAAGGGTTCGACCTGACCATCCCGGCTGGCCAGCGGGTAGGGCTGGTGGGTTCCTCCGGCTCCGGCAAGTCGACACTGTTGAGCTTGCTGCTGCGCCTGTACGACGTGCAGGGCGGCACGGTACTGATCGATGGCCAGGATGTGCGCCAGGTCACCCAGCACTCGTTGCATGCCCAGATAGGCCTGATCCCTCAGGAACCGGGGCTGTTCCACCGCACCATTCGTGAAAACATCCACTACGGCCGCCTGGACGCCAGCCACGAAGAACTGGACGCCGCCATCCACCGGGCCGGTGCCGAGGGTTTCATCGGCCAGATGGAGCACGGCTACGACTCGCTGGTGGGTGAGCGTGGGGTGAAACTGTCGGGCGGCCAGCGCCAACGCATTGCCATTGCCCGGGTGATTCTCAAGGGCGCGCCGATCCTGGTGATGGACGAAGCCACCTCCAGCCTCGACTCGATCACCGAGCGGTTCATCCAGGACAAGCTGGATGAGATCATGGAAGACAAGACCGTGCTGGTGGTGGCCCACCGCTTGTCCACCGTGGCACACCTGGACCGTATCCTGGTGATGGACCACGGGCGGTTGGTGGAGGACGGCAGCCATGACGAACTCCTGCGGCGGCGGGGGCACTATTACCGGTTGTGGAGCCGCCAGGCGCAGGGTGTGGAAGAGCCGGCATGATCGCCCGCAGCGGACCTGGCCGCGTCACGAACGCCGCGCAGTATCCGCCATACCGCATGTACCGCCGACGCGGCCAGGTCCGCTGCCACTTGGCTTATGCTGATCAGGAATATCAAAAGCACAATCAATTCCTTTTGATTTTAAATGACCTGAGGCACATTAAACCCATCGCGGCACTGGCCGCAGCTTTCATCACAAGGGAACCGTGCCATGACCATTAAAGCCATCAACGTTCGCAACCAGTTCAAAGGCGTGATCAAGGAAATCATCGAAGGCCCGGTGGTGTCTGAAATCGACGTGCAGACCGCTTCCGGCATTGTCACCTCGGTGATCACCACCCGCTCCATCCACGAACTGGAGCTGAAAGTGGGCAGCGAAGTGATCGCTTTCGTCAAGTCCACCGAAGTGTCCATCGCCAAGCTCTGAGCCTGCCAGGCACGCTATCCATTGACCGCGCGGCGCCACGGGCAGAAGATCGTGGTGCAGCCGGCAAAGGAGAGATGCCATGAACAAGTTTGCCCATCATTCGCGTAACCTCCTGGGGCGCGATTTTGCCGTGGGCGATATTCATGGGCACTTCGAGCGTCTTCAGGGGGCGCTCGACAGTGCTGGCTTCAACCCGGCCATCGACCGTCTGTTCAGTGTCGGTGACCTGGTGGACCGCGGCCCGCAAAGCGAACACTGCCTGGAGTGGCTCGACCGCCCCTGGTTCTTCGCCGTGCAGGGCAACCATGAAGCCCTGGCCATCCAGCACCACGCCAATATCAGCGTCGACGAGCGCATGTACCGGGCCAGCGGCGGCGCCTGGTTTCTGGATGCCAGCCCGGAAAAACAACGCCTGTACGCCCAGCGTTTCGCGCAGTTGCCCGTGGCCATGGAGGTCGAGACTTCCAGAGGCCTGGTAGGGCTGGTGCACGCCGATTGCCCTTACCCGACGTGGCGGCAGTTGCGTGAATTCGTGCAGCATCGCTGGCCGGACGATACCTACACCGACGAGGGCTGCCAGTGGTCACGGGCACGGATCAAGCGTGGGGACGGTTCCGGCATTCGCGATGTACGCGCAGTGATCGTCGGCCACACGCCCCTGCGTCGCCCGCGTCGCCTGGGCAATGTCTGGCACATCGACACGGCAGGCTGGAGCGAGGGTTATTTCACCCTGATGGAGCTGGCGGCGCTGGAAGCGGTCAACGTGCCGGAGCGGCCGGTGGGGTAGGCCCCGTCACAAGGCCGCCTCGCTCTGGGCGTGGCGCACCTGGTGGGGCGGGAACATACGGTTGCGCCCCTGGCTCTTGGCCTTGTACAGGGCCTCGTCCGCCGCTTGCACGAGTGCATTGGGGTGCGTCTCGTTGCCCTCCGGCATCCATACATGCACACCGGCGCTCACCGTGACCAGCCCACCATCGTTGCCGGCATGGTGAATCGCCAGAGCACGCACGCTGTGCAGAATCTTTTCGGCCACCAGCCAGGTGCCGGCCCAATCGCTTTCGGGCAACAGCACCAGCATTTCCTCGCCGCCGTAGCGCACCACTAGGTCGGTGCTGCGGCCCACGCAATCAAGCACCGTGCGGCCCACGTCGCTCAGGCACTGGTCACCTGCGGGGTGGCCATACAAGTCGTTGAAGCGCTTGAAATGGTCAACGTCGATCATGATCAGCCCCAACGGCTTGCCGCTGCGCCGGGCGCGGCCGATTTCATGGGGCAGGGCGGCGTCCAGTTGACGGCGGTTGGCCAGGCCGGTCAAGGCGTCCTGCATGGCCAGGATCTCCAGCGCGGCGTGGGCGTTGCGCAGCTTGGCCTCGGTCATCAGGCCGCGACGGATCTCGCGCAGCAGGATGACCCCGAACACCGACAAGGCTCCGCCCACCAATAGCAAGAACAGGATAGAACGCACCAGGTTGGCGTACCAGGTAGCATAAATCGCGTCCTTGGACTGGGCGGCTTCCACCACCAGGGGGTATTTGTCCAAGGCCTTGTAGCTGAACAGGCGGGCCACGCCATCGATCAGCGAGGGCATCATGCTGCTGCCCGCGGGCTGGTTGGGCAGCAGCTCGCTGAACACCCGGCCACGGGCCAGGCTGGTGCCGATCACGTGTTCGTCGAAAGGCCGCCGGGCCAGCACCGTGCCGTTGCTCAGGGCCAGCAGGATCACGCCCTGGTGGTCCAGGTCGAAGGACTGGTAGAAGCGGTTGAAGAACTCCAGGTCGAGGGTCGCCAGCACCACCCCGGCAAACGTCCCGTCGGCGGCATCGATGCGCCGTGATACCGGAATGACCAATTGGTTGTTGGTGCGGCTGCGGATCACCGGGCCGATGTGCACGGCCGTGCTTCGGTTGAAACGGTGGAACTGAAAATATTCACGGTCGGCATTGTTGACGCCCTGCGGGTCGACGTCGTTGGCGGTCGCGAGCCAGTTGCCGTTCTTGTCGTACAGGAACAGGCCATGCAGTTGGTTGAGTTCGTGGGTGCGGATTTGCATCAGCCGGTGCAGGCGGGCCAGTTGCACAGGGCCGGTGCCGTCGACCTGCACCCGCTCGACCAGGTCGCTGAGCACCGTGTCGGCTTCCTGCACGGTGCTCTCGGCGTGCTGGGCCAGGGAGCGCGCCAGGTTGTTGGTGTCGGTGTGGGCTTCGCGCAGGACGTGGTCGCGAGCCGTCCAGATCTGCCAGGCGTCCAGGCCCAGCAATGACAGGAGCACCAGGGCCATGAAGCCAACGGCAAGACGTTGAGCCGAAGGGCGAGCTTTGGTGATGATGCGCTGCTGCAGGTTATCCAGCATCGGCGACCGGGGATGTCAGTGGGCGTGTTCATGAGTGTAGCTGCTTTACGGGACACTTTATGCAGGTGGAGCAACGGACGCTTGCGCCCCTTGGTCACCGCCAATGTACCGCAATCTTGTCGCAGCGGACCTGGCCGCGTCGGCGGTGCCTGCGTTGTGTCTGGCTGTACGCAGGGGGCGTGACGCGGCCAGGTCCGCTGCTTGGGCGCTTCAGGCCTGGGGCACCATGGCGAAGCCTACGCCAAAGCGGTTCCAGGCGTTGATGGTGGCGATGGCCAGGGTCAGGTTGACCACTTCCACTTCGCTGAAGTGCTCCAGCAGCGCCTGGTACTGGTCCTGGGGGGCATGGTGGATGGACAGCAACGTCAGGCTTTCCACCCAGGCCAGGGCGGCGCGTTCGCGTGGGGTGAAGAACGGGGTTTCCTGCCATACCGAGAGGGTCTGCAGGCGGGCTTCGGTTTCACCTGCCTTGCGGGCATCATTGGCGTGCATGTTGATGCAGTAGGCGCAGCCGTTCAATTGCGAAGCGCGCAGGCGCACCAGTTCCAGCAGGTCGCTTTCCAGGCCGGACTTGGCCAGGGCCATTTCCAGGCCGACCATGGCTTTGTACGCGTCGGGGGCTTGCTTGGACCATTCGATGCGAGTGCTCATTTCGGTGTCTCCGGGTAAGTAGGGTGTGGGAGATACCTTAACGAGCCGGGGCCCGAGACCGAATAGCCAATTGGCCCCTTTATGCAGGGGCCAATTGCTGAAGGATGCCATGCACCCGGTCCAGCGCCGGGTCGATGTCCAGGCGCTCTATGGCCCCGAACCCGAACAGCAATCCTTGCCCAGCGGGTGGTTGCCCATAAAACGGCATCAAGGGGTAAAGCCCGACCTCTGCCTGGCGCGCCACCTGCACCAGCAGGGACAAGTCCACCGGCACTTGGGCCAGTGCGCTCAAATGGTAGCCTGCCACCGCTGGCACCGCCTGGAACCAGGGCGCCAGGTCACTGTCCAGGCGCTGCAGGATGCGCTCGCGGCGGCCGCTGTAGACATCGAAGCAGCGGCGGATGTGCTTGAGCAATTCCCCCTCGTTGATGAACTTTGCCAGCGCCCACTGGTTGAGCGTGGGGGTGTGCCAATCGCTCAGTTGCTTGGCCACCCGCACGGCCTGCAACAGCGCATGGGGCAGTACTGCATAGCCCAGTCGCAGTTCGGGCAGCAAGGTCTTGGAGAAGGTGCCCAGGTAGGCGACCAGCCCTTGGGTGTCCAGGCTCTGCAGGGAGTCGGTAGGCGGGCCCTGGTAGCGGAATTCGCTGTCGTAGTCGTCTTCAATGATGATCGCCCCGAGCTCCGCGGCCCTGGCCAGCAAGGCATGGCGCCGGGCCAGGCTCATGGGCATGCCCAGGGGGAACTGGTGGGAAGGGGTGACGTAGATCAGCCGGGTGCCTTCGGGAATCAGCTCCACGCGCAGCCCCTGGTCATCCACCGGCACGTTGACCACGTCCGCGCGCTGGGCCGTGAACAGCAAGCGCGCCGGGGGGTAGCCCGGGTCTTCCATCACCACCTTGCAGCCTGGCTCGATGAGCACGCGAGACACCAGGTCCAGCGCCTGCTGGGCGCCGTTGGTGACCAGCACGCTATCGACGCTGGCCTGCACGCCACGGGCGAAGCCGATGTGCCGGGCCACGGCTTCGCGCAGCTCGGGCAAGCCCTGGGGGTCGCCGTGCAAGGAGGCCGAGCGGGTGCACTGGCGCAGCGCGTACAGGGTGCAACGGCGCCAGGTGTCGAACGGAAACTGGCTTTTCAGCGATGCGCCGCCGATGAAGTCGTAGCGGGCGCGGGTCTGGGCGGCGGCATGGCTCATGGGCATGGGCATGTCGCGCCACAGGGCGACGACCGCGGCACTGGCCAGCGGCGAGGGTGGTTGCGCAGGGTGATGGGCGGCGGGGCGGGGGCTGACGAACGTGCCGCTGCCCACGCGGCCACTCAGGCGGCTGTCGTAGGTCAGGCGTGAATAGGCTTCGGCCACGGTCTTGCGCGACACCCCCAACTGCGTGGCCAGCAAGCGGGTGGGTGGTACTTGGGTGCCCGCGGCCAGGCGACCGCTGTCGATGGCATCGCGCAGTTGCCGGTAAAGCTGTTCGCTCAGGTCCTTGCGGCCCTGAAAGGTGATGTGCAGTTCCATGGTGATGCGGCCGGCGGCAGAATATCGCGACAGCGTACGCCAACCGCGCGCTGGCAGGCCAGCGCTCACAACACCGGGGTCACACCAGCGGCACGGGGCTCAGGGTGCCCAGCAGTGACACCGCGGCGATGGCCGCCAGCCCACACAACCATTCCACCAGCACGGTCTGGCGCAGGGTGTTCAAGGCAATGCGCTGGTTATTCAGCGCCGCGCGGTTGAACAGGGCCAGCAACAGCATGCAGATCACCAGCGACGCCTTTACTGCCAGCACCAGGGCAAAACCGCCCGTCAGCGGCGTGGGCCATAGCGCACCGGTCAGTACCCGAACGTTGATCAGCCCGGTAACGATGATACCCGCCACCAGCATCAGGCCATATCGGCTGAAACGCAGCAGTGTGCCGCGCAGGTCATAGCCGTTTGGCCGGGCCTGCACGAAGATCAACAACAGCAGGGCGCCCATCCAGCCGGCCACGCACAGCAGGTGCACCAGCTGGTTGAGGATCAGCAGCATGCCCGGCAACCCGCTGAGCATGGCCGCGTGGCCCACGGGGGCCAGGGTCGCCAGTTGCACCGTGCTCAGGCCCATGGGTAGCCAGGCCGGCAGGCGCAGCGGAATGCGCAGGCACATCAGCAGCACCAGGCTGGCGAACAGGTGCACGAACCAGGCCTTGCCGAAGAAGGTCTGGGTCAGCACTTTCATGATCATGTCGCCTTGCAGCGCCGACTGCCAGTTGCCGGTCATGTCGGCGGTGGTCAGCATCAGCCAGGCCACCGCGGTGATCAGGCCGATGCCCGCCAGCAGGCACAACAGCGGGTCAAGCCACTGGCGCATGCGGGCCTGCTGGCGAGGTTCGCCCAGCAGCAGAGGCCGGAAAAGCAGCGCGCCGAACACCAGCAGCACCACACAGAAATGCAGAAAACGAACCGCTACCAAAGCACTCATGGGGTTACGGGGCCACCTTGAAGCTGTAGCTGCCTTCGCTCTTGTGAGTGTCTACCGACACGGCATGCCATTTCACCGTGTATTGGCCGGGTGCCAATGGCGCGGCCGGGGTCACGATCAGGGTTTTCTTGTCGGCGCCCTGGGTCGCGATGCTCTTGACCAGAACGTCCTTGCCGTCCTGGCTCAGCTCTACCTTGGTGAAGCTTTGCTCGACGCCTTCGGTAAACACCAGGCTGAGCTCGGCAGGCGCACTGACCGTGGCGTCGGCCGCCGGAATGGCGCTTGTCAGGTGAGCGTGGGCGAATACCAGTGGCGACAGCGCGCAACCCAGCAGCAGGGCGGCACCGCTGAGGAGCTTTTTCAGGGGCAGGGCAGTCATGATGAGAACCTCGGGCAGTAAAATTGGCGCAATTAAACACGATCTGAGGGTAGCAGGCGGGTGAAATGTTTTACTTGAAGTCACACTTGCGGCAACCTCGCAGCCCTCTGAGCCGCTTTCCATTCTACCGGACCTCGTGCCTTCATGACTTTTGCGTACCGCCGCTGCACCCTGTTCGCTCTCGGCCTGCTGTTGGCCGCGCCCCTGGCCATGGCCGACGAGGTGATCATCACCTGGCCGGCCGGCTGGGAGGTCGAGAGCTTGCCTGACCCTGATGGCTCCGCGGTGCACCGCCAGCGCGCGGCCATCAATGATGCGAACGGTGACCCGCAGATGGTGGTGGAACTGACTCGCACCGCCCTGGCGCCGGACCATCAGGTGAACCTGGGTGGCGTGGTGCTGGAAATGCGCAAGGCCTTGCAGGTGAACTTCAGCCATGGGGGCTACCAGAGTGTGTGCACCAAGGTGCACGACGCGAAGCTGGGGGACATCGCGGCGGTGGAAACCACTTGCAAGATCAGCCTCAACGGTGGCCACGTGATGACCCAGACCCTGGTGGCGGCGAGTACGGCGGGGGCGGCGTATTCGTTGTCGTATGCGGGCTCGGCACAGGGCTATGAGGCCCATGTTGCCGAGGTGCAGACGATTCGCGATGGCCTCAGGTTGCAACTGCCGTAGCGCCCTGGATCCAGGGGCTTTGGCGACCACTGATCCGTTATCGGTGACCTTCCGCGCCCCCCGTGGTCGGAAATAATTCATTGGGCGAGTAAATTTTCGCAAAGCCGCTACGTTCTGGTAATAGGCGCTTTGTTTCGCCGGTTATTTCCGATTCAGTAAAGCGAAGCGCGACCTTGAACACTGATAACCATCAGGCCGACTACTCGGCCCGCCATCGGCGCCCGTTGCCCCATGCCGCCCGCCCCAGTCTGGGGGCGATGAACGGCAGTGTCGCCGTGCCCGCGAATGGCCATTGGCTGCGCCGCCTACTGGCGTTCGCCGGGCCAGGCTACATGGTAGCGGTGGGGTACATGGACCCAGGCAACTGGGCCACCGACATCGCGGGCGGTTCGCAATTCGGCTACACCTTGCTCTCCGTTATCCTGCTGTCGAACCTGATGGCCGTACTGTTGCAGGCACTGGCAGCGCGCCTGGGCATCGCTACCGGCCTGGACCTGGCCCAGGCCTGCCGCGAACATTACCCACGGCCTGTGTGCGTTGCCCTGTGGCTGGCCTGCGAGGCGGCCATCATCGCCTGCGACCTGGCCGAAGTGATTGGCACCGCCATCGCCCTCAAGCTGCTGTTCGGCATTCCCATGCTCTGGGGCGCGATTCTGTGCGCGCTGGACGTGTTTCTCATCCTGCTGTTGATGAACCGCGGCTTCCGGGCGCTGGAAGCCTTCGTCATCGCCTTGCTGACCCTGATCTTCGCCTGCTTCGCTGCGCAACTGGTGCTGGCCCAGCCACAATGGCACGAGGTATTCGCCGGCTTCATTCCCCAGGCCAGCATCGTCACGCACCCGGCGATGCTGTACATCGCCATTGGCATCGTTGGCGCCACGGTGATGCCCCACAACCTGTACCTGCATTCCTCCATCGTGCAGACCCGCGCCTACCCGCGTACCCCCGAAGGGCGCAAAAGCGGCCTGCGCTGGGCGGTGGCCGACAGCACCATTGCCCTGACCCTGGCACTGTTCGTCAACGCGGCGATCATGATCACCGCCGCGGCGGTATTCCACAGCAACGGGCACACTGACGTGGTGGAAATCGAGCAGGCCTACCACTTGCTATCGCCCTTGCTGGGCGTGGGCATTGCCTCGGTGCTACTCGGCGTGGCGCTGCTGGCCTCGGGCATCAACTCGACCGTCACGGCCACCCTGGCCGGGCAGATCATCATGGAAGGCTTCCTCGAGCTGCGCATCCCTGACTGGGCGCGACGTCTGCTGACGCGGGGCATCGCCATCGTGCCAGTAGTGGTCGTGACCAGCCTGTATGGGGAGCAAGGCACCGCGCAACTGCTGGTGTTCAGCCAGGTGGTGTTGTCGATGCAGCTGCCGTTCGCGGTCATTCCACTGGTGGCGTTCGTGTCCAACCGTGAGCGCATGGGTGCGCTGGCCATCGGCCCAGTCACCAAGGTGCTGGCGTGGTTGGTAGCGACGGTGATAGTCGCGCTGAACCTCAAATTGCTATGGGATACCGTGGCCTGATGCATATCAGGCCGAGCTGCTATTGAGCGAGCCAGGCGGACCAGGCAATCCCCCAGACATAACTGGCCCGAAACAGATGTGGGACCGGGCTTGCCCGGGAAGCGCCGCGCGGGCGGCGCACGGTCTCAAGGGCGCCGGAAAAACCAAGACATGCACCTTGCGGCCCTGACCCAATCTCCAGGTGGACAATCAAGGCGGACCAGGCAATCCCACAGACATAATTGGCCTGAAACAGATGTAGGAGCGGGCTTGCTCGCGAAGCGCCGCGCGGGCGGCGCACGGTCTCAAGGGCGCCGGAAACCTTGAGCCATGCA